>JBDWKL010000037.1 GCA_039973685.1 Hyphomicrobiales bacterium | reverse complement strand
CACGCGCCCAAGATATTCTGGCCCCCTACAGTCTTGATGTGAAGCAAGTCGCATGGTGGTCGGCTTATGAGATTGGCCAGCGGGTTTGTTCGTCTTTTGATGATGTTAGCGAAAACGAAAAAGGTAAAACCCATCCGCGTGTCTTCATTGCGGGCGATGCCTGCCATACCCATAGTCCGAAAGCTGGGCAGGGGATGAATGTCTCCATGGCTGATACATTCAACCTTGGCTGGAAGCTTGCCAGTGTCTTGCGTGGTCAGTCTCCTTGGGAACTTCTTTCCACTTACGACCAAGAACGCCAAGCTAAGGCGGAAGAACTGATCGAGTTCGACCGCGACATGGCGCGCCTGTTCAGTGCGCGCAAAACTGATGGTTCTGTTGAAGCTGAATTTCAGCGCTACTTTGCAAAACATGCCCGTTATACCGCAGGCGTTGAAACCTGCTATGCGCCATCGTTGATCACATCGAATGGCGAGCACCAGCATTTGGCCACAGGCTTCCAAATCGGTATGCGCTTTCATTCTGCGCCCGTTGTTCGTGTGGGTGATGCAAAGCGGGAGCACCTTGCCCATACAATCAAAGCAGATGGTCGGTGGCGTTTGTTTGTGTTTGCAGACAGCGAAGATGTCGGTGCTGAGGGCGGCGGGTTAGCGGCGTTTTCAAAGCATATGCTGGATGATCCAAATTCACTGCGTAACCAACTCATGGCAAAAGGCCGAAAAGCTGACGAGGTGATCGATATTAGAGCGATCCTTCAGCACGATTATCGCACCCTAGATTGCATCAATATGCCAGCACTCTTTGTTCCAGAAACAGGCACGCTGGGGCTAACCGATTATGAGAAGGTATTCTGTGCAATTAAAGGGCAAGACGATATCTTTGGTAGGCGTAATATCAGCCGCAAATCGGGCTGCATCGTGATCGTTAGGCCCGATCAATATGTCACGGAAATTTTGCCGCTCAACGCTTACCGCCAGATCAGCTCGTTGTTCAAGGGTGTTCTCGTTGATATTCGCTAGAATAACGGCGCCCAGTTGTTCCTGCGTATGCAAGTAATTGTAGGCAAATTTTACTCTGATGACTTATCAGTTGTTTAAATTGAAAAGCGTTTTTTTTGGATTGGTTTGAAGTGTTTTAAATAAATATTTACCATAAAATTCATACTGTGCGGTTGGAAGTTTTATGGGGCTGTCTTATGCGCAAAATTGCACTTTTTCATCGTATCATTTTGCTGTTCGCTTTTGCGCTCTTGCCCATCTTGTATTTTGGCGGCGTACAGCTTTACACCGCGCACCAAGGTAAGAATGAGGCGGTCGTGGTTGCGACGCTTGCTGAAGTCGCGCCTATTTTCTCTGAGCTCACTCATGCCCTACAAACAGAACGCGGACTTTCTGCTGGCGTACTTGCGGCCATGGATTCATCCTTTGAGGGGCGCCTTAGGAAGCACCGTGTTGAGGCAGACCTAAAAATCAAAGAATACAAGCAAATCGCCACGTTGATTGAGACGACAAAAAGTCTTGATCTGCTTACTTATGCTGTAGAGAAAATTGACTACCAGCTAAACCAGCTGGAGTTGGTTCGTAGCAATGTTGATCAAGGTGGCACTACGGTGCCTGAGGCTGTTAAATATTTCTCTCATACGATCGAAAAAACACTAACAGGCATTCATCAGATCCGACGTCTGACAGATGATACTAAGTTGTATCGTAATCTCTCAACGTATTACTCCCACCTCTTGTTTGTGGAAGCCTCCAGTTTAGAGCGGGCTATGGGTTCCGTTGGTTTTGGTGTCGGTTCTTTTGACAATGAGACGTTCTTAGAATTCGTGGCTCATGGTGAAAGTCAGCGACAATTGCTCGACATCATCATGGATTACTCATCACCAGAACAAATTGAATTCTTCAACGAGTTTTACGAAAAACCTTTGATGCAGGAATTTGCAAAGAAGCGTAAGCAGAGCGTTGACGGTATCATCAATAAAACAGACTTGCCGTATAATGGTGAAACTTGGTGGCAAGCTTCAGGCGATCGCATTGCTGAGTTGAAAGCGGTGGAAGTCGGTTTTGCTGAAGATTTGATTGCAGTCGCTCATGCGCGTGCTCAACAACAAAAACAAAAGTTTCTTGTCGTCCAGTTTTCCATTTTGCTAATTTTGTTGGTGGGCGCTGTTGCGATGTTTTTCATCGTTCGATCAGTTACCCGCCCTGTTGCGGCCTTGTTGGGTGATGCCAACAAACTGGCTGACGGTGATACGCAAGTTTCTTTTGCTGACGCCAAAGGCACTGATGAGGTAGGCCAGATCACGACAGCTGTCTTGCGCTTCCGCGACAACATCTCCGAGCAGCTTAAATTGCGTGAGCAAAGTGATGCAGCGCGTGAGAAAGATACTAAGCGCCAACAAGCAGTAGAGCAGCTGGTTAAAGATTTCCGCGGGGAAGTTGAATATGCCCTCAATTCCGTAGACGGTGAAGCTGATCAAATGCGCGGTACGGCAAAGTCGTTATCTGATGTTGCAAGCAACACGACGGATAAGGCGAAGTCAGCAACCAATGCATCAAACACCACATCCGATAATGTGCAAGCGGTGGCCAAGGCGACAATCGAGTTGACTTCCTCTGTGGAAGACATTGCAGCGCGTGTTCGCGATACCAAGCAAATCGTCAATCAAGCAGCAAGCTCGACCAAAGAGACGAATGACAAAGTGAACACTCTTCACTCAGCTGCACAAAAAATTGGTGAAGTGATTTCGATCATTCAAGAGATCGCTGAGCAAACTAATCTTCTCGCGCTTAATGCGACCATTGAGGCGGCTAGAGCAGGTGAGGCGGGTAAAGGTTTTGCCGTGGTTGCCTCTGAGGTGAAAAACCTAGCATCGCAAACCTCTAAAGCGACGGAAGAGATTGCAGCGCATGTGGAGAGTATTCAGGAATCAACTGGTGATACTGTAATCGCGATTTCCACGATTGCTGATCAAATGGCGACAGTCGATGAATTTACAAGCTCGATCTCTACAGCCCTTGATCAACAAAACCATGCCGCCAACGAAATTAATTCCAATGTGACCCGCGCAGCAGATGGCACGAATGAACTGACACTTGTGGTTGATGGGGTGACGGAGGCTGCTGGCCAAACAAATAAATCTGCAGATGAGGTGCTAGAAGCGTCAGAAGCGCTAGCAGGCCAAGCCCAAAAACTACGCGGTACAGTTTCTAATTTCCTATCCGCTGTTTCTTCTAGCTAATCAAAGCCAATCTTCTCTTGCCCAATCAAATGACGGTATGTGAAATCGCGCACCTTTGTCGGTAACGTATAAAGCATTAAGAGGTGCTGCCGATTGCGTGGCGCTTGATTCTGTTTGGGCACTTTCAGATTCGGTATTCGACTCAATTCTCCTCCCTCAAATGCTGGCGATACTGATTGCCGTTCCAAATAAAAAAAATAGCGCTATTGACGTGTTGTCTGCGAACTAAATCTCATTGCGTTCTTATCGCTCCTGAAAGGGGCTTACAGGGGAGGCTTCTTGTGCGAGAGTGTATGGAGGTTAAAACCCCAAAATCGGCTCCGTCGAGGTGATAAAAGGCACGGTTGGGGGCTATGTATCTATACCTTTGGTTGAGGTAAGAATCAGTCGGGTTAAATCCTCGTAAATGCAGGGATTAAATAATTCTGAATCACCCCCTTGACGGGATGGATTCCTAAGAGTAGTTTCCGCTCACTTTCGAACAGGCGGTAAGTTGTGTCGCTTTACCAGCAGTCTATGCGGTAAATTTCCAACTTAAACGGTGTTCGTGACACATGATTAAACCACTAGACGCATGATTTCTCCGGAAATCCTCTGCTCGTCGAGCGCTCGCTGAAACCAGTGTAGCGCATATTTCGCTAATTTGCGGAAGATGCGCCCGGTTTTTGAGTTCGCTCGTATTAGTATGAGAACTGAAAGGCCTCTTATGCCGACGATCAACCAGTTGGTTCGCAAGCCGCGCAAAGCGCCGGTAAAGCGTAACAAAGTTCCAGCGATGGAAGCATGCCCGCAAAAGCGCGGTGTTTGTACGCGTGTGTATACGACAACACCGAAAAAGCCGAACTCGGCTCTTCGTAAAGTAGCCAAGATTCGCCTAACAAATGGCTTTGAAGTCATCGGCTACATCCCAGGTGAAGGTCACAACCTTCAAGAGCACTCAGTCGCGATGATCCGCGGCGGTCGTGTAAAAGATTTGCCCGGCGTTCGTTACCACATCATTCGTGGTGTTCTCGATACGCAAGGTGTTAAAGATCGTAGACAGCGTCGTTCGAAATACGGCGCGAAGCGTCCGAAGTAAGGGTTTTAGAATATGTCACGTCGTCATAGAGCAGAAAAACGCGATGTCATTCCGGATCCAAAATTCGGTGATATCGTAATCACAAAATTCATGAACTCCGTCATGCGCGACGGTAAGAAATCGATCGCAGAGCGGATCGTTTACGGCGCGCTTGATCAGATGGAAGAAAAAACAAAGTCTGATCCAGTTCAAATGTTCCACGATGCACTTCAAAACGTGATGCCTCAAGTTGAGGTTCGTTCACGTCGTGTTGGTGGTGCAACGTATCAGGTTCCTGTTGAGGTTCGTACAGAGCGTCGTCAGGCTCTCGCAATTCGTTGGATGCTTTCAGCCGCTCGCGGTCGTAATGAGCGCACAATGGTTGAGCGTTTGTCTGGTGAGTTGCTAGATGCAGCAAACGGTCGCGGTACAGCAGTTAAGAAGCGTGAAGATACACACCGGATGGCTGAAGCCAACCGTGCGTTCTCTCACTATCGTTGGTAGTAATTATAGATTTCGGATCATCCTCCCGAACGGATTTGAAAAATGGCACGTGAATATAAAATAGAAGACTACCGTAACTTTGGTATTATGGCTCACATCGATGCGGGTAAAACCACAACGACAGAGCGTATTCTTTATTACACTGGTAAAAGCCACAAGATTGGTGAAGTTCATGATGGCGCAGCCACTATGGACTGGATGGCGCAAGAGCAAGAGCGTGGTATTACAATCACATCTGCTGCGACAACCACATTCTGGGAAGGCCGTGATGGCAAGAAGCGTCGCTTCAACATCATCGACACTCCTGGCCACGTTGACTTTACAATTGAAGTTGAGCGTTCACTCCGCGTTCTCGATGGTGCAGTAGCGCTTCTCGATGCAAATGCTGGTGTTGAGCCGCAAACAGAGACTGTTTGGCGTCAGGCTGATAAATACGAAGTTCCACGCATGATTTTTGTCAACAAAATGGACAAAACAGGCGCTGACTTTTACCGTTGCGTTGAAATGATCCGTGATCGCCTTGGTGCGGTACCGGTTCCAGTTCAAATCCCAATCGGTGCAGAAACTGAACTTAAAGGCGTTGTTGATCTTATCGAGATGAAGGCGTTGATCTGGCAGGGTGAAGACCTTGGCGCATCATGGGATGTTGTTGATATCCCTGCTGATCTTGCAGACAGAGCCGCTGAATACCGTGAAATGATGATCGAAGCTGCTGTTGAGGCAGATGAAGATGCAATGGAACAATACCTTGAAGGTAATGAGCCAGACGCTGAAACACTTCGTCGCATTATTCGCCGCGGTACAATCGACAATATGTTCGTTCCAGTGCTTTGTGGTTCTGCCTTTAAAAACAAGGGTGTACAGCCGCTTCTAGATGCTGTTGTTGATTTCCTTCCATCTCCGATCGATATTCCGGCGATTAAAGGTATCAACCCTAAAGACGATAGCCCAATGGACCGTAAAGCTTCGGATGAAGAGCCGCTTTCTATGCTCGCATTCAAGCTTATGGATGACCAATATGGCGCACTAACATTCTGCCGCATCTACTCAGGTGTTTTGCAAGCAGGTGTTACTTTGACAAACACAGTCAAAGAGAAAAAAGAACGTATCGGTCGTATGTTGCTTATGCATTCAATCGAACGCGAAGAAATCAAAGAAGCTTATGCTGGTGATATCGTTGCTGTTGTTGGTTTGAAAGACACAGTAACAGGTGACACCCTTAGTGATACCTTGAAGCCGGTTATTTTGGAACGCATGGAGTTCCCTGAGCCAGTGATTGAAATCGCTATCGAGCCAAAAACAAAAGTCGACCAAGAAAAAATGGGTCTTGCCCTTAATCGTCTTGCTGCTGAGGATCCGTCCTTCCGCGTTAAAACAGACGAAGAATCTGGCCAAACAATTATGGCTGGTATGGGTGAGTTGCACCTCGACATCTTGGTTGATCGTATGAAGCGCGAATTCAACGTTGAAGCGAATATCGGTGCACCACAGGTTGCTTACCGTGAAACGATCACGAAGAAATTCGATGCTGACTACACTCACAAGAAGCAGTCTGGTGGTTCTGGTCAATTCGCTCGCGTTAAGATCGAATTTGAACAAAACCCAGAGGGCGAAGAGTTTGTATTCGAAAGCAAGATCGTTGGTGGTGCTGTTCCTAAAGAATACATCCCTGGCGTTGAAAAAGGTCTCGCAAGCGTAATGGATGCTGGCCCAGTTGCTGGTTTCCCAATGCTTGGTGTTAAAGCAACACTTTATGATGGTGCTTACCACGACGTTGACTCAAGCGTACTTGCTTTTGAAATTGCGGCGCGTGCTTGTTTCCGCGAAAACAAAAACAACCTTGGTGCGGTTCTTCTTGAGCCAATCATGAAGGTAGAAGTTGTATCTCCTGAAGAGTACACAGGATCTGTAATTGGCGATCTGACATCACGTCGGGGCCAAGTTCAGGGTCAAGATGTTCGCGGCAACGCAAACGTTATTGACGCTATGGTGCCTTTGGCCAATATGTTTGGCTATATCAATACACTGCGCTCTATGTCTCAGGGCCGTGCGCAGTATTCAATGCAATTTGATCACTATGAGCAGGTGCCGACGGCATTGGCTCAGGAAATTCAATCGAAACTGGCCTAGTGGCCTTTAACTAAGACGACCGCTAGGTCATCGATAACGGAAGAGAACGGAGAGTTCTGATGGCAAAAGAGAAATTTGAACGTAATAAACCACACGTCAACATCGGCACAATTGGCCACGTTGACCATGGTAAAACAACACTAACAGCTGCGATCACTAAATCATTTGGTGAATTCAAAGCCTACGACCAAATCGATGGTGCTCCTGAAGAGCGCGCACGTGGTATCACTATTTCAACAGCTCACGTTGAGTATGAAACAGAGAACCGCCACTACGCACACGTTGACTGTCCAGGTCACGCCGACTACGTGAAAAACATGATCACGGGTGCGGCTCAAATGGATGGCGCGATCCTTGTCTGTTCAGCTGCTGATGGCCCAATGCCTCAGACACGTGAGCACATCTTGCTTGCACGTCAGGTTGGTGTTCCAGCGCTTGTTGTTTTCTTGAACAAAGTTGACCAAGTAGATGACGAAGAGCTTCTAGAGCTTGTTGAAATGGAAGTTCGTGAACTTCTAGAATCTTATGATTTCCCAGGCGACGATATTCCAATCGTTGCAGGTTCAGCTCTTGCTGCCCTCGAAGACAAAAACCCAGAAATTGGCACTGAGAAAATTGCTGAATTGATGGCGGCTGTTGATGATTACATCCCAACTCCAGAGCGTCCAATTGACCAACCATTCTTGATGCCTATCGAGGACGTGTTCTCAATTTCTGGTCGCGGTACAGTTGTAACTGGTCGTGTTGAACGCGGTGTAGTTAATGTTGGCGAAGAAATCGAAATCGTTGGCGTTAAAGAAACACAGAAAACGACCTGTACAGGCGTTGAAATGTTCCGCAAACTTCTCGATCGTGGTGAAGCAGGCGATAACATCGGTGCTCTTATCCGTGGTATCGACCGTGAACAAGTTGAGCGTGGCCAAGTTCTTTGTAAGCCAGGTTCAGTGACACCACACACGAAGTTTAAAGCAGAAGCATACATCCTCACAAAAGACGAGGGTGGCCGCCACACTCCATTCTTCACTAACTACCGTCCACAGTTCTACTTCCGTACAACTGACGTGACTGGTGTTGTGTCTTTGCCTGCTGGCACTGAAATGGTTATGCCTGGTGACAACGTTTCTGTTGATGTTGAGCTTATCGTACCAATCGCCATGGAAGATGGTCTACGTTTCGCGATCCGCGAAGGTGGCCGTACCGTTGGTGCTGGTGTGGTTGCTTCAATCACTGAGTAGTTTTAAAGGGCGCGCGGCTTCGTGTTGCGCGCCGTTTTTAATCTTCGTCTTAGGACGATATTGTAACAAGTTGGCTGACCAAAACGTAGTTTACGTCAGCTGTATGAAACGCATCCCTTGGGGACCAAGTTTATGAACGGTCAAAACATTCGCATCCGTCTCAAGGCGTTCGATCACCGCATCCTAGATGCGTCGACGCTAGAGATTGTGAATACAGCAAAGCGCACCGGTGCACAGGTTCGCGGTCCTATACCGCTGCCGACACGTATTGAAAAATATACGGTCAACCGCTCGCCGCACATTGACAAAAAGAGTCGCGAGCAATTCGAGATGCGCACGCATAAGCGGCTTTTAGATATTGTCGAACCGACACCTCAAACAGTAGACGCGCTGATGAAGCTCGATCTTGCTGCTGGTGTTGATGTTGAGATCAAACTCTAGTTTTAGACTAGAGCTTAGAACAGGAAGAGGACGCCATGCGTTCAGGAGTGATAGCACAGAAGGTCGGTATGACCCGCATCTACAACGATGCAGGTGAGGGTGTACCCGTAACCGTTCTGAAACTAGACAATTGCCAAGTTGTTTCCCAACGCACAGAAGACGCGAACGGTTACACAGCTTTGCAACTAGGTTCTGGTTTTCGCAAAGTGAAAAATACACCTAAAGCAATGCGCGGACATTTTGCCGTTGCTAAGGTCGAACCAAAGCGCAAGGTCGCAGAGTTCCGCGTTGACGCAGAAAACCTCATTGAGGTTGGTGCTGAGATGACAGCGGATCACTTTGTATCTGGCCAACGCGTTGACGTGACAGGGACATCAATCGGTAAAGGTTTTGCCGGTGCGATGAAGCGCCACAACTTCGGTGGTATGCGCGCCTCTCACGGTGTTTCGGTCTCTCACCGTGCCCACGGTTCAACTGGCCAGTGTCAGGATCCAGGTAAGGTGTTTAAAGGTAAAAGAATGGCCGGTCACATGGGTGCCGAGCGCGTGACGACACAAAACGTTGAAGTTGTTAAAACTGACGTTGATCGTGGTCTGATCATGATCAAGGGCGCTGTCCCTGGATCAAAAGGTGCTTGGATCCTCGTTCGTGACGCTGTTAAACGCGCCCGTCCAGATGATGCTCCTCTACCAGGTGCATTCAAGGCTGCTGGCGGTTCTTCTGATGCGGCTCCTGCTGCTGAAGCAGAAAGCGAAGGTGAAGCATAATGGAACTTTCAGTCACAACTCTTGAAGGCAAAGCTGCCGGCAAAGTTAAGCTCTCAGACGAAGTATTCGGTCTTGAGCCTCGCGCCGACATCTTGAGCCGCATGGTTCGCTACCAACAGGCAAAACGCCGCGCTGGTACACACTTTGCTAAGACACGCTCTGACCTAGATGCAACAGGCAAAAAGTTTGTTCGTCAAAAGGGTTCAGGTGGCGCTCGTCACGGCGACCGTAAGGCACCTCAGTTCCGTGGTGGTGGTAAAGCATTTGGTCCAAACGTTCGTGACCATGCACACAGCCTACCTAAGAAAATTCGTGCTCTTGCACTTCGTCACGCACTTTCTTCAAAAGCAAAATCAGAAAGCCTGATTATTGTTGACGATGCAAAGTCAGACGGTAAAACAAAAACATTACGTGGCCAGATGAGTGACCTCGGTCTTGCAAATGCCCTCGTAATCGGTGGTGCTGAGATTGAAGATAACTTCGCTCAGGCTAGCCGTAACATTCCAAATGTTGATGTATTGCCTGTGCAAGGTATCAATGTTTATGACATTTTGCGCCGCGACAAGCTTGTTTTGACAAAAGCAGCCGTCGAAGCGCTTGAGGAGCGGTTCAAATGAGTGATTTGAAACATTACGACATCATCCGCTCGCCGGTGATTACAGAGAAGTCGACATTAGTGTCTGAGAACAACCAAGTTGTTTTCAATGTTGCATCGACGGCTACTAAGCCAGAGATCAAAAACGCTGTGGAAGCTTTGTTTTCTGTGAAAGTTAAGGCAGTTAACACTTTGAACCGTAAGGGTAAAGTGAAACGCTTCCGTGGCATCATTGGCAAACAAAGTGACGTTAAAAAGGCGATCGTAACGCTGCAAGAAGGCAGCACTATCGACGTTACGACCGGTCTTTAAAGGGTGAGTGAACCAAGATGGCATTAAAAACCTTCAAGCCGAATACTCCCAGCCAACGTCAGTTGGTCCTGGTCGATCGTTCGGCACTTTATAAGGGCAAACCTGTAAAGGCTCTCACAGAGGGTCTATCAAAATCAGGTGGCCGAAATAACACAGGCCGCATCACATCGCGTCGTCGCGGTGGTGGTCACAAACGTTCTTATCGTCTGATCGATTTCAAGCGTAACAAGCTTGATGTATCAGCAACGGTAGAGCGTATTGAGTACGATCCAAACCGGACAGCGTTTATTGCGCTGATCAAATATGACGATGGTGAATTGTCTTACATCTTGGCGCCTCAGCGTTTGGATGTTGGTGATAAAGTCATCTCATCTAAGACAGCTGATATTAAGCCGGGTAACACTATCCCGCTTGCGTCAATGCCGGTTGGTACGATTGTTCACAACGTTGAAATGAAGCCAGGCAAGGGTGGTCAAATCGCTCGTTCTGCTGGTGCTTACGTTCAATATGTTGGTCGCGATCAAGGCTATGCAATTATTCGCTTGAACTCAGGCGAGACTCGCTTAGTACATGGCTCATGCCTTGCAACTGTTGGTGCGGTGTCTAATCCAGACAACTCAAACACTAACATGGGTAAAGCTGGTCGTAATCGTTGGTTGGGCAAACGTCCTTCTGTTCGCGGTGTTGCGATGAACCCGGTCGATCACCCACATGGTGGTGGTGAAGGCCGTACATCAGGTGGTCGTCACCCGGTTACTCCTTGGGGCAAACCTACCAAGGGCAAGCGGACACGTTCGAAAAGTAAAGTTTCAGATAAGTTCATTGTGCGCTCACGTCATCAGCGCAAGAACAAGCGATAGGAGACGGGACACTTGGCTCGTTCAGTTTGGAAAGGTCCGTTCGTTGACGGATACCTGCTAAAAAAAGCAGATAAGGTTCGCGAAGGCGGCCGTAATGAAGTTATCAAGACGTGGAGTCGTCGTTCGACGATTTTGCCTCAGTTCGTTGGTTTGACATTCGGTGTCTACAACGGTCAAAAACATGTGCCTGTATCTGTGTCGGAAGACATGGTTGGTCACAAGCTCGGTGAATTTTCCCCGACCCGTACCTACTATGGTCACGGTGCGGATAAGAAAGCGAAGAGGAAGTAACGATGGGCAAGCCTAAGGGTAGCCGTCGACTGGCTGACAATGAAGCAATGGCGATTAACCGGAATATCCGTGTTAGCCCGCAAAAGCTTAATCTCGTGGCTCAATTGATCCGCGGCAAAAAAGCTGAGCGTGCACTCGCAGACCTAACGTTCTCATCTAAGCGCATCTCTGATGACGTGAAGAAGACGCTAGAAAGCGCGATTGCAAATGCTGAAAACAATCACCAGCTCGATGTTGATAATCTTGTTGTTGCAGAGGCTTTCGTCGGCAAGGCAATGGTCATGAAGCGTTTCCGCGCTCGTGCTCGTGGTCGTGGCGCTCGTATCTTGAAGCCTTTCTCACATCTCACCATCGTTGTTCGTGAAGTTGAGGAGGCCGCGTAATGGGTCAGAAAATAAACCCGATAGGCCTACGCCTCGGTATTAACCGCACATGGGACAGCCGTTGGTATGCGGACAAAGGCGAATATGGTACGCTTTTGGCCGAAGATATCAAAATTCGTGCTCTCATCATGAAGGAACTCAAACAAGCAGCTGTTGCTAAAGTTGTTATTGAGCGTCCTCATAAAAAATGTCGCGTTGCAATTCACTCTGCCCGTCCAGGCATCGTGATCGGCAAAAAAGGCGCTGACATTGAGAAAATTCGCAAGAAAGTGTCTGAAATTACAGCTTCAGAAGTGCACATCAACATTGTTGAAGTACGCAAACCTGAGCTAGACGCGACACTGGTTGCACAATCAATCGCTCAGCAGCTGGAACGCCGTGTTGCGTTCCGTCGTGCTATGAAGCGTGCGGTTCAAAACGCAATGCGCATGGGTGCTCTTGGCATTCGTATCAACACAGGCGGTCGTCTGGGTGGTGCAGAGATTGCGCGTATCGAATGGTATCGTGAAGGTCGCGTGCCACTACATACTTTGCGTGCAGATATTGACTATGGTGTAGCAGAAGGTTTAACAGCCTATGGCATCATTGGTATCAAGGTTTGGATTTTCAAAGGCGAAATCCTAGAGCATGATCCAATGGCATCAGAAAAACGCGCGCTTTCAGCGAATGAGGGTGCACCTTCAGGTGGCGGACGTCGTCGCGAAGGTGGTCGTGATCGTGATCGTGACAACAAGTAAGTCACTTTTGATAAGAACAAGAGTTTAAGGAACAGAAACAATGCTGCAGCCAAAGCGCACAAAGTTTCGTAAAATGCACAAAGGCCGGATTCACGGTGAAGCCAAAGGTGGCACCAGCTTGAATTTTGGTGCCTATGGTTTGAAAGCTGTTGAACCTGAGCGGATTACTGCCCGCCAGATCGAAGCGGCTCGTCGTGCCATGACACGTCACATGAAACGTGCCGGTCGTGTATGGATCCGCATCTTTCCAGATGTGCCAGTATCATCCAAGCCGACAGAAGTTCGGATGGGTAAAGGTAAAGGTTCTCCTGATTTTTGGGCAGCCCGCGTTAAACCAGGCCGGGTAATGTTTGAAATTGACGGCGTATCAGAGCCAATCGCACGTGAGGCAATGCGCCTAGCAGCGATGAAGCTTCCGATCAAAACACGCTTTGTACAGCGTATTCCAGACTAAGGTGAGATCAGATGAAATCCGCTGATTTGAGAACAAAAACACTGGACGAGCTTGAAGATAATCTTCTAGCGCTTAAGAAAGAACAGTTTAACCTGCGCTTTCAACGAGCATCTGGCCAGATGGAAAATACTGCTCGTGTTCGTGAGGTTCGCCGCACGATCGCTAAAGTAATGACAATTGCTGCAGAAAAACGCGCAGCAAGCAACGCTTAAGGTGAGATAAAGAAATGCCAAAGCGCATACTCCAGGGCACCGTAGTGTCTGATAAGACCGACAAGACCATAGTGGTAAAAGTTGAGCGTCGCTTCAACCACCCACTATTCAAAAAGGTTGTTCGTCGTTCAAAGAATTACCAGGCGCACGATGATGCCAACCAGTTCAAAACTGGCGACATGGTGTTGATCGAAGAGTGTAAGCCGATTTCGAAGACGAAACGGTGGACGGTGCTTGCTGAACGCAGCGCATCGGCTGGAAAATAATCGAATAGGGTCGGGTCCTCCTGATCCATAACTAGAAGAAGTGGCGTAAGCTCATGATTCAGATGCAAACTAACTTGGAAGTGGCCGATAACTCCGGCGCTCGTCGCGTTCAGTGCATCAAGGTTCTCGGCGGTTCCAAACGGAAATATGCTTCTGTTGGCGACATCATTGTGGTGTCAATAAAAGAAGCCATTCCACGGGGTCGTGTGAAGAAAGGTGATGTTCGTAAGGCAGTTGTCGTACGTACAGCCAAAAGTATCCGTCGTCCAGATGGCAGCCTCATCCGTTTCGACGGTAATGCAGCTGTTATTCTGAACACTAACTCCGAGCCGATCGGTACGCGTATCTTCGGTCCGGTTCCACGTGAATTACGTGGTAAGAGCCAGATGAAAATCATCTCGCTTGCACCAGAAGTTCTCTAAGGGGAAAACCATGGCAGCGAAGCTGAAAAAGGGCGACCGAGTAATCGTGCTCGCCGGTAAAGATAAAGGCAAAAAGGGCACGATTGCTCGCGTGATGCCTAGTGAGGGACGTGCTGTTGTAGACGGCGTGAACCTTATCCGTCGTCACACAAAGCAATCAGCTGGCCAAGAAGGCGGCATCATCACGAAGCCGGCTCCAATCCAGTTGTCTAACCTTGCAATTGAAGATCCAAAAGATGGTAAAGCAACTCGCGTTGGCTTCAAAATTGAAGGTGACAAGAAAGTTCGTTTTGCTAAGCGTTCAGGAGAAGTGATCGATGGCTGAAGCTTCTTACATTCCGCGTCTTAAGACGCTCTATGAAGACGTGATCCGCGAGAACCTCGTCAAAGAATTCAACTATAAGAATTCTATGGAGATCCCGCGTATTGAAAAAGTCGTCATCAACATGGGTGTTGGCGAAGCAGTTAATGACACGAAGAAAGTAAAGGCAGCCTTTGGCGATCTTGCTCTCATCGCTGGTCAACAACCGGTCATCACCCGCGCTCGTAAGTCAATCGCTGGCTTTAAAGTTCGTGAAGATATGCCACTTGGTTGTAAGGTGACATTGCGCTCTACTCGTATGTATGAGTTCATTGACCGTCTTGTAACTATTGCATTGCCTCGCGTTCGTGACTTTCGCGGTTTGAACCCAAAAAGCTTTGATGGTCGTGGCAACTACGCTATGGGCATTAAAGAACACATCGTATTCCCAGAAATCGATTACGATAAAATCGATCAAAACTGGGGTTTTGATGTGGTTGTTCAAACAACTGCGAAAACCGACGACGAAGCACGCAAGCTTCTAAGTGAATTCAACTTCCCGTTCCGCCAATAGGCGCCGGTGAGAGGATAGAGAAAATGGCTAAGAAAAGCGCAACTGAAAAAGATAAGCGTAAGCGTGCGTCGGTCGCAAAATTTGCGGACAAGCGTGCAGCTCTTAAAGCGCAGATGAAAGACGAAAGTCTGTCATTTGAAGATCGTTTCAAGCTTCATATGAAGCTTGCTGAACTTCCACGTGATGGTTCAAAAACGCGCGTTCGCAACCGGTGTAGTGTATCCGGTCGTCCACGCGGTTACTATCGCAAGCTAGGAATGTCCCGTATTGCTCTTCGTGAGTTGAGCAATTTCGGTAAAGTTCCTGGCATGGTCAAATCAAGCTGGTAAGGGGATAGATTATGAGTATGACTGATCCTCTCGGCGATATGCTGACACGTATTCGTAACGCCCAAATGCGGGATAAATCGAGCGTTGTTACCCCTGCATCACGTCTTCGCGCTAATGTGCTTGAAGTGTTGCAGTCTGAGGGCTTTATCCGCGGCTATTCACAAGCTGAATATGCAGCAGGTAAATCTGAAATTACCATCGAGTTGAAGTATTTCGATGGTGAGCCGGTAATTCGTGAGATTAAGCGAATTTCGAAACCAGGTCGTCGGGTATATTCTTCGGTGAAGAACATTCCGACCGTATCGAACGGTTTGGGCGTATCAATTCTGTCGACACCAAAAGGTGTTATGTCAGATTCGCGCGCTCGTGAAGAAAATGTGGGTGGTGAAATTCTTTGTCAGATCTTCTAATGACTGTCATTGAAATAAACATCGCTAGGTTGAAACGGAACCACAGGCAGGAAGTCTGATGTCTCGTATTGGGAAAAAACCGGTTGCAGTACCGACTAACGTCACAGCAACCATCGACGGCCAACAGGTCGCAGTAAAAGGCCCTAAGGGTGAACTCTCTTTTGTGGTCAATGATGAAGTATTGGTCAAAATGACTGATGATGGGATCGTTGTAGATCCGCGCGACGAAAGTAAAGACGCGCGGTCTAAGTGGGGCATGTCCCGCACGATGATCCAGAACATCGTCACTGGTGTGACTGATGGCTTTGAAAAGAAACTAGAGATCAACGGTGTTGGTTATCGTGCAGCAATGCAGGGTACTAATCTCCAACTTGCTCTCGGCTTCAGCCACGATGTGGTTTATCAAGTGCCAGACGGCATTCAGGTTGCTTGTCCTAAGCCAACAGAAATTACGGTTTCTGGCATGGACAAACAGCAAGTTGGTCAAGTCGCAGCTGAAATTCGTGCTTGGCGTCCGCCAGAGCCGTATAAAGGCAAAGGTGTCAAATATGCGGATGAGTATATCTTCCGCAAAGAAGGCAAGAAGAAGTAGGATCGTACGATGGCTTACAAGAAAAATCCGCAAGAGCGTCGCCAAAAGCGTGTACGTCGCCAAATCAAGGCAGTGGCCAATGGTCGCCCTCGTTTGAGCGTTTATCGTTCTTCTGCGAACATCTATGCTCAGGTTATTGATGACGCAAATGGCAACACAGTTGCTGCAGCATCATCGCTTGACATCAAGAACGGCGGCAACATTGACGCTGCTTCTGCTGTTGGCAAACTTATTGCTGAGCGCGCAAAAGAGGCCGGTATCGAAGAGGTAATCTTCGATCGCGGCGGTAACATTTATCATGGCCGAGTGAAAGCTCTGGCAGAAGCTGCCCGTGAGGGCGGCCTGAAGTTTTAGAGGGTCGAGATCATGGCAGGAAGAGATCGGGATCGTGAAGAGCGCGACAGCGAATTTGTTGACAAGCTTGTTCACATCAACCGTGTAGCGAAAACCGTTAAAGGTGGTCGTCGTATGGCATTTGCAGCCCTAGTGGTTGTTGGTGATCAGAAAGGCCGCGTTGGTTTTGGTCATGGTAAAGCACGTGAGGTGCCGGAAGCAATTCGTAAGGCAACGGAAGTTGCTAAGAAAACGATGATCCGCGTACCACTTCGTGAAGGTCGTACTTTGCACCACGATGTGCGCGGTCGTCACGGCGCTGGTAAGGTTTTGCTTCGTGCAGCACCTGCTGGTACTGGTATCATCGCTGGTGGTCCAATGCGTGCTGTATTTGAAACATTGGGTGTTCAAGACGTGGTTGCTAAATCACTAGGTACATCTAATCCATACAACATGGTTCGCGCCACATTCGACGCTTTGAAACGTGAAGACAGCCCTCGTTCGGTTGCTGCTCGTCGCGGTCTCAAAGTATCTGAGCTTCAAGCACGCCGCCAAATGGCTGGCGTCGATGATGTCGCTTAATCGCTGTACGTGAAGAGAGACTGAAGACAATGGCTGAGAAAAAAACAGTAACGGTTGAGCAAATTGGTAGCCCATTGCGCCGCCCGCAAGACCAACGTCAGACCCTAATCGGTCTTGGCCTTAACAAAATGCACCGTCGTCGCACGCTCGAAGATACGCCATCTGTACGCGGAATGATCCGTAAGGTGAGCCACCTCGTTCGTGTTGTCGACGACGCCTAATAGCTTAGAATTTAGGATTGAGAAAATGAAACTCAACGATATCCAAAATAAGCCGGGCTCTATGAAGTCACGCAAGCGCGTGGGTCGTGGTATCGGTTCTGGCGTCGGTAAAACCGGTGGCCGTGGTGTTAAAGGTCAAAAATCTCGCTCTGGTGTTGCCATTGCAGGTTACGAAGGCGGCCAAATGCCAATCTATATGCGTTTGCCAAAACGTGGCTTTAATGCACGCAACTCTAAGGATTACAACATTGTAAGCCTTGCTCGTGTGCAAATCGCCATCGACGCTGGTAAGCTCGACGCTAAAGCAACTGTTGATGTTGAAGCCCTTAAAGCTGCTGGCATCGTCAAAGTGATCAAAGACGGCGTTCGTCTTTTGTCAGACGGCGAACTTAAAGGCGCTGTAAACTTTGAGCTTGCAGGCGCGTCTAAGTCAGCAGTTGAAGCTGTTGAAAAAGCAGGCGGCAAGGTTACTATCCTCGGCGCTTAAGCGGTGAATTAATTAAAGGTCTGAGCTCTTGCGCTGTTTCAGCGATTGAGTTTTCAGGCCTTTTTTTGTACTTAGACTAAGGTTTTTATTTTGGTTTTGGTTGAAAACTACTAGATAGTAGAAACGAAAACCGTCAATTTGGGATTGGGCGTGGTTATCGATCATTGATAACAAGCGCCCTTTAGAGGAAATCCATGCCATCAGCAGCAGAACAACTCGCAGCCAACGTTAATTTTGGTACGTTTTCAAAAGCGACCGAATTAAAAAAACGCATTTGGTTCACGCTTGCAGCGCTCGTGATCTACCGGATTGGTACCTATATCCCGATCCCAGGTATTGATTCGCAACAACTCGCTCTCGCGTTTGAACAAGCTCAAACAGGTATTCTTGGCCTGTTTAACATGTTCTCCGGCGGTGCAGTTGGTCGTTTGGCGATCTTCGCGCTTGGCATTATGCCTTATATCTCAGCCTCCATTATCATGCAGTTGATGACATCAGTCATTCCAAAGTTCGAAGAACTGAAGAAAGACGGTGAGGCGGGTCGTAAGGTTATCAACCAATATACACGCTACGGCACGGTTCTTTTGGCCATCGTCCAGTCATACGGCATTGCTGTTGGCCTAGAGGCCAGTGGAGGGCTTGTTGAAAGTCCGGGTTGGTTCTTCCGTATTACGGCAGTTATCACCCTTACAGGTGGTACAATGTTCCTGATGTGGCTAGGTGAGCAAATCACAGCACGCGGCATTGGTAACGGTATCTCTTTGATTATCTTCTCAGGCATCGTTGCTGAGATCCCAGGCATCATTTCACGTTTGTTCCAGTTGGGCCGTGAAGGCGCGATTGCAACACCACTCTTGCTTGCTTTCATCGTGATCACACTTGCAACGATTGCTTTGATCGTTTTCGTAGAGCGCGCGCAGCGTCGTTTGATCGTTCAATATCCAAAACGTCAAATGGGTAACCGCATGTTCCAAGGCGATAACTCTCATCTGCCTTTGAAGTTGAACACTGCTGGTGTTATCCCGCCAATTTTCGCAACGTCATTGCTTTTGCTTCCGATTACGATTGCAAACTTTACAGCAAGCGGGAACGGCCCAGAGTGGCTTACAACAGTCACAGCATTGCTTGGCCGTGGCCAGCCGCTTTATCTGTTGTTCTTTGCAGGCCTCATCATTTTCTTCGCCTTCTTCTACACAGCGATTGTGTTTAATCCACAAGAGACAGCTGACAACTTGAAGAAGCAGGGTGGTTTCATCCCAGGTATTCGTCCAGGTGAGAAAACTGGCAACTATATCGACCACGTTTTGACACGCATTACTGTGGTCGGCGCGATCTACCTGACCATCGTTTGTCTTATCCCTGAGTTCCTATTACCAAATAGTGGTATTGAGGTTGCTTTTGGTGGGACATCATTGCTTATTATGGTGAGCGTAACCATGGATACCGTTGCGCAAGTACAGGGGCATTTGATTGCGCAGCAATACGAAGGCCTCGTGAAGAAATCGAAACTAAGGGGGAAGCGTAAGTGAAACTGATTTTGTTGGGTCCGCCGGGAGCGGGCAAGGGTACACAGGCCCAACGTATTGTCGATTCACGCGGCGTGGTACAACTATCGACCGGTGACATGCTTCGTGCAGCTGTTGCAGCAGGAACGCCTGTTGGCAAGATGGCGAAAGAAGTGATGGACCGTGGCGATCTTGTGTCGGACGACATCATTTGTGGCATCATCTCTGATCGTATTGAAGAGCCTGATTGCGCCAATGGCTTTATACTTGATGGCTTCCCACGCACAGTGGCGCAGGCCGAAGCGCTTGATACGATGCTTAAAGATAAAACAATGTCACTAGATGCAGTGATTGAGCTGACAGTTGATGATTCGGTTCTTTTATCGCGCATTGAGCAACGGGCGAAAGATTCTGGCACCGTGCGTGCGGATGACAATGCTGAAACACTAGCAAAACGCTTAGTTGTCTATCATGAGCAGACGGCACCAGTTTCAGATTACTATGCCAAAACAGGTTCTTTACGTCAGATTGACGGGATGCAATCCATTGATGAAGTAACAACTTCAGTAGATGAAATCTTGAACGGCTAATTCTACAAGTTTTCCCATCATTTGCGTGAAAGTGGCGTTAGTGATGGGTTTGGGAGACTCATATATTCTTTTTTTTGTCAAGAAGGTATTGACGTAACCCTTTTTTGGTCTTAGACCCGCCTAAATCCGAGCTTGGGTATTGATGTCTACAACTGAGTCTTTTTTGAGGTCAGTTAGCTTCCTTTCCAGTTTGAACAAGAAATAATGCGGCAGCCGCACATGTGGTTTTCGCTCATACAGGAGAATTGCCTTGGCACGTATTGCGGGCGTCAACATTCCAACAAGTAAACGCGTGGTTATTGCCCTGCGTTACATCCACGGAATCGGACCTAAGAAAGCTGAAGAAATCATAACGAAGACGGGTATCAACCCATCAACTCGTGTTAATGAGCTTTCTGATGCAGAAGTTATTCAAATTCGCGAAACCATCGACCGTGACTACATGGTTGAAGGTGACTTGCGTCGTGAGACTGCGATGAACATCAAGCGTCTTATGGACCTTGGTTGTTACCGTGGCCTTCGTCACCGTCGTGGTTTGCCTGTTCGCGGTCAGCGTACAAGCACGAACGCACGTACCCGTAAGGGCCCAGCGAAAGCAATCGCAGGTAAAAAGAAATAGTTCACGTCTGCTTTTGGATGTGAATTTGGTTTAGCTGCTGGTGCTACGGCGGCGTTTGAAATCTAGGATAAAATAAAATGGCAAAAGAAGCCGGGCGCGTACGTCGCCGTGAACGGAAGAACATCTCATCGGGCGTTGCCCATGTGAACTCAACGTTCAACAATACAATGATCACCATTACAGATGCACAAGGCAACACCATTTCATGGTCGTCTGCTGGCATGATGGGTTTTAAGGGGTCACGTAAGTCGACTCCTTACGCTGCACAGGTTGCAGCTGAAGATGCGGGCAAGAAAGCGGCAGACCACGGCATGAAAAGCCTTGAAGTTGAAGTTTGCGGACCAGGTTCTGGTCGTGAATCAGCTTTGCGGGCACTTCAGGCTGCAGGTTTTGTGATCACGTCAATTCGGGATGTAACACCGATACCGCACAATGGATGTCGTCCGCGCAAGCGTCGCCGCGTATAACGCATCCAAACAGCCACGCATTGTGACCTGCGTGGTTTACGAGCCGGGGGGTGGGAGCGCTAGCAATCTCCTCTCAAAGCCACGCAAGGCCACCGTGGCACTCGAGACTAAGGATAAAAAACGTGATTTCAAAAAACTGGCAAGAGCTAATTAAGCCAACCAAACTGAACATCACTGCAGGGAAAGATCAAAACCGCATTGCAACTGTTGTTGCAGAGCCTCTTGAGCGCGGCTTCGGCCTCACGCTTGGAAACGCTCTACGTCGTGTTTTGCTGTCTTCATTGCAAGGTGCTGCTGTAACGGCTGTACAAATCGATGGTGTGTTGCACGAGTTTTCTTCAATCGCCGGTGTGCGCGAAGATGTAACAGACATCGTATTGAACATTAAAGAAGTCGCTATCCGCATGGAGAGCGAAGGCCCACAACGCATGGTTATCCGCAAGGAAGGCCCAGGTGTTGTTACGGCTGGTGACATCAACGTTGTTGGTGATATCGAAATTCTCAATCCAGACCTCGTGCTTTGCACACTGGATGAGGGCGCTGAAATCCGTATGGAATTCACTGTGAACATCGGCAAAGGTTATGTTGCCGCAGATCGCAACCGCCCAGAAGATGCGCCAATTGGTTTGATCCCTGTAGACAGCCTTTACTCACCAGTAAAGAAAGTGTCTTACAAGGTTGAAAACACCCGTGAAGGTCAAGTACTTGATTATGACAAGTTGACCCTCACAATTGAAACAGATGGTTCGTTGACACCAGAAGACGCGCTTGCTTACTCAGCTCGCATTCTTCAGGATCAGCTTTCAATCTTCGTCAACTTCGAAGAGCCAGAAAAAGAAGTGGTTCAAGAGCAGGTGCCAGAACTCGCGTTCAACCCAGCACTTCTCAAGAAAGTAGACGAGTTGGAGCTTTCTGTGCGTTCTGCAAACTGCCTGAAAAACGACAACATCGTTTACATCGGCGATTTGATTCAGAAGACAGAAGCAGAAATGCTTCGCACACCGAACTTCGGTCGTAAGTCACTTAACGAGATTAAAGAAGTACTCGCTCAAATGGGTCTTCACCTCGGTATGGAAGTGGCAAACTGGCCGCCAGAGAACATCGAAGAGCTTGCTAAGCGTTTCGAAGATCATTTTTAATCAAGGGAGACCATTCGCACACTAAGCGAATACGTCCTTAGGAGAAGTAATATGCGTCACCGCAAAGCAGGCCGTAAGCTGAATCGGACTTCTAGTCACCGTAAAGCAATGTTTGCCAACATGGCGGCAGCTCTTATCAAGCACGAGCAGATTGTAACAACTTTGCCAAAAGCAAAAGAGTTGCGTTCCGTGGCTGATAAACTCATCACACTTGGCAAACGCGGCGATCTTCATGCTCGTCGTCAAGCCATCAGCAAAATCCGTGATGTCGACATGGTCAAAAAACTATTCGACATTTTGGGTCCACGCTACACAGAGCGCAATGGTGGATACACCCGTGTGCTAAAAGCTGGTTTCCGTTATGGCGACAATGCACCAATGGCAGTCATCGAACTTGTTGACCGCGATGTGGATGCGAAGGGTCAAGATTCAGGACCAACAGCTGACGTAGAAGCATCAGAAGAAGCAGCTGCGTAAGCAATCTGCCTTTCATTGCTGAACAAATTTAAACCGTGGTTGGTCTCAACCACGGTTTTTTGTTTATATCTGGACATTTTCCAAATGACATAGGTTGCGGCTTTGCTAAACGATGGTGTGCACCTATATGATGAGAACCATCCCCATATGGGGCCTTTTCTAATTCAAAGTTTATCAAGGTTTTGATTGAATGAAGTATCTCAGCTCATTGTTGTTTGTCTTGTTTGTTTCCGCACCCCTTGCAACGGCAACGCCTTCAGTTGCTGAAGAAGGGTTTGTTGATAACCTTCGGGGCGGTTTGAAATCTGTGCCATCCTCAAGCGGTGAGGTGCGCCTAACTTTTGCACCCGTTGTAAAGAGAACGGCTCCAGCTGTTGTGAATGTCTACGCAAGTCGCATGGTTCAACAACGCCAAAGCCCCTTTGCCAATGATCCCTTTTTTGATCGCTTTTTCGGTAAGAAGGGGTTTGGTCGGACGCAACCACGGGTGAAGAACGATCTTGGCTCTGGTGTGATGGTCGATCCAGCGGGTATCGTTGTGACAAACTTCCACGTCATTCGTAATGCAGTCGACGTAAAAGTTGCGCTGTCAGATGGTCGTGAATTTGTGGCTGAGGTGATTTTGAAAGATCAAGAAACCGACCTCGCTGTTTTGAAATTGCAAAGTGACGGAGAAGCATTTCCGGCCCTAAACTTTGCACCGCAATCGAGCGTAGAAGTCGGCGACCTTGTGCTTGCGATTGGCAACCCGTTCGGCGTTGGTCAAACCGTGACACAAGGCATCGTGTCCGCACTCGCTCGTTCGCAGCAAAATGGTTCAATTTCCAATTCAAACTTTTTCATCCAAACAGATGCTTCCATTAATCCAGGAAATTCTGGTGGTGCGTTGGTTGATGTGAATGGCGATATCGTTGGTATCAACACGGCTATTTACTCCCGCTCTGGCGGATCTATCGGCATTGGTTTTGCTATTCCCTCAGACATGGTGAGAACCGTGGTGAATTCAGCTCTTCAAGGCAGCGCAAAAGTTGAACGCCCTTGGGTCGGTGCTCGGTTCCAAAATGTTGATTCAGAGTTAGCCGCTACCCTTGAGCTGAAACGACCATCGGGTGTGCTTGTTACGGGTATTTTTGAAAATGGCCCAGCGGATGAAGCTGGTCTGGAAATTGGAGATTTGATTGTTGAGGTAAACGGCGAGCCATTCCGAGACATAAATGCCTTCAATTACCATTTGGCGACCCAAGGTGTTGGCAAGCAGGTGGATATTACAATTTTGCGGAACGGTACTTCCGACGAATTGGGATTGGAAGTCATTGCGCCACCTGAAACCATTGAACGCGATGATCGAACTTTGGAAGGCCGCAATCCTTTGGCCGGAGCGATTGTTGCAAACCTCTCTCCAGCGCTTGCTGCTGAGCTGCGGTTTAAAGGTGCAGAAAAAGGCGTCATTGTTATCAATGCGCCACGGCGCTCTATCGCTCGTCGGTATGGATTGCGCACAGGCGACATCATTGTGCGGTTGAATGGAGAAGACGTAACCTCCACGCAGCAATTGGAAGAGTTAGTGCAGGGGCGTCGCGCCACATGGCGGTTTGCTGTAAGCCGTAAGGGACAATTGCTAGAAACAAACGATATTCCTGGGTGAGATGGCTGACCTGTTCGCCTCCAGTGACCTAGCGAAAGACGCGCCTCGGCCTTTAGCAGACCGTTTGCGTCCGCAATTGCTCAATGAGGTGATCGGCCAAGATCATTTGGTGGGAGAGGGCGGTGTCCTTTCCAGAATGCTGCGCACCCGCTCGCTCGGTTCGCTCATCTTTTGGGGACCACCTGGAACGGGCAAGACAACGACAGCCAGATTGCTTGCCAATGAGACTGATCTTGCTTTTGAACAAATCTCAGCAATCTTTTCTGGTGTGGCTGATCTCAAGAAAATGTTCGAGGTTGCTCGCGCTCGCCGCATGAGCGGGAAGGGCACTTTGTTGTTTGTGGACGAGATCCACCGTTTCAACCGCGCTCAGCAAGATAGCTTCTTGCCCGTTATGGAAGACGGCACCGTGGTGCTGGTTGGTGCCACAACAGAGAACCCATCGTTTGAGCTTAATGCGGCGCTTTTGTCTCGTGCGCAGGTTTTGACCTTCAAATCACTGGATGAAGAGGCAATTAGCGGGCTTTTAGAGCGCGCTGAGGCGCTTGAAGACAAAAAACTGCCATTGGATGCCTCAGCCCGCGCTTCCCTTGTGCGTATGGCTGACGGGGATGGTCGCGCCTCGCTGATGTTGGCTGAAGAAGTTTGGCGGGCAGTGGGTGAAGATGAGGTGCTTGATGCAGACAGCCTGCAAAACCTCCTCCAGCGCCGTGCCCCTGTTTATGACAAGGGCCAAGACGGTCACTACAACCTTATCTCAGCGCTTCATAAGGCGGTGCGGGGCTCTGACCCTGATGCTGCACTTTATTATTTGGCCCGCATGTTTGTGGCGGGTGAAGACCCGCTGTTTTTAGGGCGACGTTTGGTGCGCATGGCGAGTGAGGATATTGGCCTTGCTGATCCACAGGCGCTTGTTATCGCTAATGCAGCAAAAGACGCCTACGATTATCTCGGTTCACCAGAGGGCGAATTGGCTTTGGCTGAAGCCTGCGTCTATCTCGCGACGGCACCAAAATCGAACGCCGTTTATGTGGCTTACAAAGCGGCGATGCGGTCGGCCAAAGAAAATGGCTCATTGCTTCCGCCAAAACACATTTTGAACGCGCCGACAAAGCTGATGAAAGAAGAAGGCTACGGCTCGAACTATCATTATGATCATAACGCGCCACAGGCTTTTTCAGGCCAGAACTATTTCCCTGAGAAGATGGGCCGCGAAACTTATTATGAGCCTGTCGAACGTGGCTTTGAGCGAGACATCAAAAAGCGGATAGACTATTGGAACGGTTTGCGGGCTGAGCGAGGGGAGAGCTAATCATGGCGCATTTGCTTTATGTGGCATTAGGTGGCGCGATTGGCGCGAGCCTTCGACACCTTTCAGGTTTGGCAGCTTTGCGCCTGTTGGGTTCTGGTTTTCCCTATGGCACGTTTTTCGTCAATGTGGTCGGCTCGTTTCTTATGGGCGTCTTGATTGCTTGGCTTACTCGTAAGGGGGCAAATGTTGGTCCTGAATGGCGTCTTTTGCTTGCAACGGGCGTTTTAGGCGGGTTCACCACATTCTCCGCTTTTTCGCTCGATGCCGTGCTTTTATGGGAACGAGGGGAAAGTGGGGCCGCAATTGGCTATGTTATCGGCTCTGTAGCGCTTTCTCTACTTGCACTAATGGCTGGTCTCATGCTTGTAAGGGCCTCAAGTTAAAATCACAGGCAAAAAACAACATGGCCGCTGTCGCCCAAAAAACTGTCATTGCTGATGAAGCAGGTATGCGCCTTGATCGCTGGTTCAAGACTCACTATCCAGGGATCGCTTTCGGACAACTGCAAAAGCTGATGCGTTCGGGGCAGGTTCGTGTTGATGGCGCGCGCGTGAAATCCTCAACGCGGCTTGCTGCTGGGCAAACGGTGCGCATCCCGCCCGTGAATGATGAAGCATCCGCCAAGCCCGTAACACCGAACACCATGCGCGATCGCCATGATGCCGATGTGATTGCGGAAAATACGCTTTTTGAGGATGAGAAAGTGTTGGTGATCAACAAACCAGCTGGTCTCGCTGTGCAAGGTGGTTCAGGGCTTAATCGCCATGTGGACGGTATGTTGGAATCGTATCGTGACCGCAAAGGCCAAAAGCCACGTCTTGTGCACCGCTTGGACCGTGACACATCTGGCGTTCTGGTTATTGCTAAAACAAGACTTGCCGCAAGCTTCCTAACAAAAGCATTCAGAGACCGCACCACCAAGAAAGTCTATTGGGCTATGGTGCGCGGTGTGCCACGTCCGCCACAAGGTCGTCTTGCCACTTGGCTCATGAAGGGCGAAGACGAGCATGGCGACCAGAAGATGGAAGTGTTGCGCGACAAAGCCAAAGGGGCAGACCACGCCGTTACGCTTTATTCCACTATTGAATGGGTGGGCCAGAAAGTGGCATGGGTAAGCCTTCGCCCCGTTACAGGCCGTATGCACCAATTGCGCGTTCATATGGATCACCTTGGTCACCCGATCATTGGCGACAAGAAATATTTCTCAGTTGATAACTGGGAATTGCCAGGCGGTATTCAAAACAAGCTGCACCTGCACGCCCGCCGTATTATTATCCCGCATCCAGATGGTGGAGAGATTGACGTCTCAGCGCCTTTGCCGCCGCATATGGTGCAAAGCTGGAACTTGTTCGGTTTCGATACATCCACCTATGATGCCATTCAGGCAGAAACTGTCGATAGTGGTGAGGACATTGAGTAATGTCTGACTTGCATCTCGTCATCTTTGACTGTGATGGAACGCTTGTGGATGGGCAGCATCTGGTTATTGCTTCCATGAAGGAAGCATTTCTGCGCCACGGCTTAGAGGCGCCAGATGATCGTGCAACACGTCGGGTTATTGGCCTGTCGTTAAAAATCGCCGTCTCCATTGTGCTTGGACCTGAGCAAGAACACTTGGCGGATGAAGTGACGGAAACTTTCAAAGTTGCCTTTCATGAATTCAGGCTTTCAAACTCAATCGGCGAACCTTTCTATGAGGGCGCACGCGAGTTGGTTGAAAAACTATCAAAGCGTGATGATGTGCTGCTCGCGATTGCCACAGGCAAAAGCCTCAAGGGTGTCGATATTATGCTGGAACGTGAGGGATGGGAGAATACCTTCGTATCGCTACAAACCGCAGATAGCGCGCCCTCTAAACCAAATCCGGGCATGATCTTGAATGCGATGTCTGACAGTGGCATCGCGCCTGAGAATACGGTGATGGTGGGTGACACCACCTTTGACATGGAAATGGCCCGTGCAGCTAACACACAGGCGTTTGGCGTGGCATGGGGTTATCACGATGTCGATTTACTCGCTCAATCTGGAGCACATATGATTTTGGATGATTATGCAGCGCTTGAGACTGCACTAAATAGTCGTTTCACTGGTGAAGTATTGGGAGCCTAATGAGCAGTCCGTTTGATATTTTTGGTCTTGGTGCCGATCCTGATAAGCCAGATGAAAGCCCAGCACGCAAAGCACAGCTTGCCTCATCGCGTCCTTTGCCAAAACGCTTTTATGAAAATGTTGAAATCGCGGAAGATGATGGTTTCGTGCTGCATCTTGATGGACGCCCTGTGCGCACACCGGCTCGTGCTATCGTCAAGGTTGGCAAACGGGTGATTGCCGATGTGCTGGCTGAAGAATGGCGCGTGCAAGAAAAGGTAATCGACCCGAAGAAAATGCCGCTCACACGTCTTTTAAATTCCGCCATTGACGGTGTTTCAACAACAGAAGAACTCGTGCGTGATGAGATCGTTCGGTTTTCTGGTACAGATTTGGTTTGTTACCGCGCTGATGAGCCTGAGCGGTTGGTTGCCCGCCAAAATGAACTATGGAATCCCGTGATCAACTGGGCACAAGAGACTTACTCCTGCCGCTTCTTGCTTGCTGGCGGTGTCATGCATGTTGAACAGCCTGAAGAGACAAAACAGGCGATGGAACGCGCCATCAACGACTATAAAGACCCAGTGACGCTCGCAGCCCTTCATTCAATGACCACCTTGCTAGGATCAACGCTGCTCGCGCTCGCAGTTAGCGCTGGGTATCACACCATGCAAGAAGCATGGGATGCAGCGCATCTTGATGAAGATTGGAACATTGAACTTTGGGGAACCGACGAGGACGCAATTGCCCGCCGTGCTTACCGCCTTGAAGAAATGAAGGCCGCAGCCATTGTGTTGACTGCGACCTAGGTTTTTGCGTTTTTAACCCATCCACTGATTAAACTGACGCTTTGAAACTTTGTGCTGAAGTCGAAGGCAGAATGCGCCGCGACCACAAGTCTTGAATGGCGACCAATATCAAGACGCCAGCGAAAGACGAAACAATCGCAACCACCCAAATGGTGAGTATGTTCTCAATTGGGATCACATAACTGAACTCTGGTGCTTTGCCTAAGACGAAGGGGATCATCCACGAGACGAATGAGATCGAACCGCTCACGGCTAAAACCACAAGCATTGGTATGCTCGAATCAATCAACAACCGTTTGCCAATCGACCGTTTGGCTTCATTCAGCACCACGTGGTGAACGAAGAACCCATTCAGCGTTAGAACGACAACGATGACCATTTTCGCCCAGAACTTTTCATTGGTGAGGAATTCAGGTTTTGTGAGGGAAATCTCATAGGCGAGGGCAGCGCCTGAGACCCATAGTAAGAGCAACCCATAAGTGACGAATTTCGAAAGTCGCTTTACCTCTGTCAGTGTTCGCTTGTTAAGCCGCCTTAACACACCATTGGTGACCATTAGAAAGTCACTGTAAAGCGCACCACCAAGTCCTGCCGTTAGACCGATTAGATGCGCTATTTTTAAAAACGTTATGTATTCCATTTCTTACCTCCGTGGTTGGAGGCATTGTTGAGAATTCTGCAACAATGAAAATGCACGTTTGCTATCGGTTAGTTAACTGAATTGTTTTGCGGTGAGTGAGTTTGGGGGTCTTATCGTTTGCGTTTCTAATTTGACCATATTGACCCAGAAAATACGGCGTTTTGTTGCGCATAGTTTGCTTAGAATAGGGATATTATCCGCGATGAAATGAAAAGCATTTATTGGCACGCAAAAAGCCATCACATAACGCGTGTTTTGTAACGCGTTGTGATGGCTTTGATGACGGCGTTTACCGCCTAAACTTCAATAAATTGTTGGCTTGGGAAATCCCACATAACACCGTTTTCGGTCGTGTCATCGCCTGCAAGCCGAACAAGGTCGGGTGCTAGGTCGTAGGGTGTTTTCAAAGTTGCAGGATCTTCACCCGGTATAGCCTTTGCGCGCATGGCGGTGCGAAGGGGGCCGGGGTTGATGATCAGTGTTTTAATCTTGGTATGCGCCATCTCAGCTGCATAGGTAATGGCCATCGTCTCAAGCGCTGCCTTGGAGATGGAGTAAGCCCCCCAAAACGGACGCCGTGAGCGGGCAGCTCCTGAGGATACCATTAAGACACGGCCAGCCGTTGATTTGTTAAGCAACGGGTCCATTGAACGCAGTAAGCGCCAATTTGCTGTCACGTTGACAGTCATCACCTCATCAAATTCTTTTGGTGAGATATGGCCAAGGGGAGTAATCCCACCCAATACGCCAGCATTACCAAGCAGAATATCAAGCTTGCCCCAACGGTCATAGATTGACTTGCCCATGCGGTCGATGCCGTCACCGTCTTTAAGGTCGAGAGGAACAAGTGTGGCGCTGCCGCCTGCTTTTTGGATATCGTCATCCAATTCTTCAAGGCCGCCAACGGTACGGGCAACCGCGATCACATGAGCGCCTTCTGCTGCAAATGCTTTCGCTGTCGCATAGCCAATGCCGCGCGATGCGCCTGTAACAAGCGCAATCTTGCCTTCAAGTGATTTTAACATTTAGCTAACCTCAGAGAGCAACGATAATTGTCTCACATTGCCACCACCTTCGCGGTCGGTCAGCACTGTTGGATATTCATTCGTGAAACATGCATCGCAATATTGTGGTGTGTCGCTGTTGCGATTGGCTTCACCCACGGCGCGGTAAAGGCCATCAATTGATAAAAAGGCCAAACTGTCCGTATTGATATAGGTGTTCATTTCTTCAATCGACATGCGAGAGGCAAGCAGTTTGCCTTTCTCCGGCGTATCAACACCGTAGTAACAAGAAGAAAGTGTTGGCGGGCTAGCAATGCGCATATGAACTTCGGCAGCACCAGCTTCACGCACCATTTGCACGATTTTGACGGAGGTTGTGCCGCGCACAATGGAATCATCCACCAAGACAACGCGCTTGCCCTTCAAGACCTGCTTGTTGCCGTTGTGCTTAAGCCGTACACCCATGTGGCGCACGGAATCGCTTGGCTCAATAAAGGTTCGGCCAACATAGTGATTTCGAATGATGCCAAGATCAAACGGAATACCCGCTTCTTGGGCAAATCCAATCGCGGCTGGTGTTCCTGAATCTGGTACAGGCACAACAACGTCGGCCTCAATTGGGCTTTCTAGCGCTAATTCGGCACCGATCTTTTTACGCACATCATAGACGGCATGATCTGAGAAGACTGAATCAGGGCGGGCGAAATAGACATATTCAAAGATGCAAAAACGGCTACCGGTATTTTGAAAAGGGTGAAAGCTTTCAAGGCCACTATCGGTGATAACCACCATTTCACCCGGTTCAATTTCGCGGATCAGTTGCGCGCCGATGATATCAAGAGCACAGGTTTCTGACGCAAGGATATAAGCGCCATCTAAGTCACCAAGCACCAACGGGCGAATGCCGAGAGGGTCACGGCAACCAATAAGTTTGTTCTCACTCATGCCAACAAGGGAATAAGCCCCTTCTAGTTGGCGAAGGCCATCAACGATCCGATCGACCAACGGTCCCTTTTGGGAGGTCGCGATCAAGTGGAGAATTGTCTCTGTATCAGATGTCGACTGGAAAATAGCGCCGCGCATTTGCAATTGTTTTTGCAAGGTGAGGGCATTGGTCAAATTACCATTGTGCGCGATGGCGAACCCGCCGCCTGCAAATTCGGCAAATAGAGGCTGAATGTTTCGAACACCAGCGCCGCCTGTTGTTGCATAGCGATTGTGGCCAATTGCGCGGTTGCCGGGTAGGCGATCAATCACAGATTTCTTGGAGAAGCGATCACCAACGAGGCCAACATGGCGCTCTGATGAAAACTGCTTGCCATCAAAGGACACGATACCTGATGCTTCTTGTCCACGATGTTGAAGGGCATGAAGGCCAAGTACGGTGAGCGCTGCGGCATCATCGTGACCAAAAATACCAAATACCCCGCATTCTTCGTGGAATGCGTCGTCTTCATCCAGTCCGGTCATGGCTAACTCTTTAGTTGCTGTTGTTACTATCGATCTCACGACCGATTTCATCTGATGGTTTAGTGCTGTTTGAGGCGTCAGTGTCATCACCGCTACCAGGGATGAATTCTTTCCCTTTTTCAACGAATTCTTCAATATCCGTCGGCAAGAATTCAATGAGCGAGTTTGCTGCATTGTCCAAGAACGGTTTTGATTTCGCGTTTGCGATCCAGTCCGGTTGTTCTTGCGGGACTAACCAGTTGAACATGCCAACGGCCACAACAAACAACAAGACACCGCGTGCAGCACCGAAGATAAAGCCAAGTGTGCGGTCGAGCGCTCCAATTGAACTATCGATGATGAAATCGGAAATCTTCATGGTGATGATGCTCACCACAATCAAAACCACCAAAAATACGATGGCAATTGTTACGATCATCGCGATGGTATCGTTTTCAACGTAATTGCGAACGAATGGTACGAAAGGGTTTTCCTTCCAAAGGGCTACAGCAAGAGCTGCACCAGCGGCCGCGGCCCATGATCCGACAGACAGAACTTCGCGAGAGAACCCTCTTACCATCGCCAAAATAGCGGATAAAAAGACAATTACTAAAACAGCAATATCAAGGATAGCAAATTTCATCGTATTTCTGTCTCGCTATGAGACCCTGTGTAAATTCTACATTGAGGGTCTTTTACAAATCTTTGGCACCTTTGGATAGGTCCGTTTCCCTATATGGTGAATTAGCTTAAATTTTGGCGTTTGTCACAGCACAATGCTCTAATCTTCGCGTTTTTCCCGTGGTTTTGACGCCAATATCTGCGCGATCAAGCCAGACAGGTCTTCAATTTCGTTTATTCGGTCTACTTCTTTGGTTCCGCCTTTGCCACTCATGGTTGGGCAAATGGCTTGTGAAAAGCCGAGTTTCGCGGATTCCTTCAATCGTGAGCTGACATGCGGCACAGGGCGCACAGCACCTGAGAGGCTAACTTCGCCGAAATAAACCGCATCTTTTGGCAGCGCGACGCCAGCAAGAGATGAGGTGAGGGCGGCGGCGATGGCAAGGTCTGCTGCCGGTTCATTGATTTTCAGGCCGCCCGCAATGTTCAAATAGACATCGTGCGAGCCAAGCTTGACGCCGCAATGGGCATCAAGGACGGCAAGCACCATGGCAAGGCGTGATGAATCCCAGCCGACAATGGCGCGTCTTGGTGTGCCAAGCTGCGATGGTGTGACCAAGGCTTGCACTTCCACCAAGACGGGGCGAGAGCCTTCCATGCCAGCAAAGACGGCAGCACCGGGGGCGGAGGCGTTACGTTCACCCAAAAACATTTCAGACGGATTGGATACTTCGCTTAATCCAGCACCTGTCATCTCGAAGACGCCGATCTCATCGGTTGGGCCGAAGCGGTTTTTGACACCACGAAGAATGCGGAACTGGTGCGCGCCTTCGCCTTCAAAGTACAAAACCGCATCCACCATATGCTCCACCACCCGCGGGCCAGCAATTTGGCCTTCTTTGGTCACATGGCCAACCAGCACAACCGTTGCGCCTGATTGTTTGGCGTATTTGATCATGGCTTGTGAGGAGGAGCGAACTTGCGTCACTGTACCGGGGGCAGAATCTGCTTGATCAGTCCAAAGGGTTTGGATGGAATCGAGGATGACGAGGGCCGCACCTTTTTCATTTTCCAAAGTTGCCAGAATATCTTCAACACTGGTTTCTGCACCAAGACGTACATTGGATTTTTCAAGACCAAGGCGCTGCGCACGAAGACGAACCTGATCAATTGCTTCCTCGCCCGAGATATAAACGACCTTGTGGCCCTGATTGGCAAGAGCACTGGCTGCTTGCAAAAGAATAGTCGATTTACCGATACCTGGATCACCACCAAGCAAGAGGGCAGAACCGCGCACAAAGCCACCGCCTGTTACGCGGTCAAGTTCTGATAGGCCTGTTTGAATACGCGGGGCATTATCCAGTTCACCATCAAGGCTGGTGAGGGGAATAACCCGCCCTTTGCGCATAGGCTTACCCGGACCGCCGCCAATGCCAGCGATTTCCAAGTCTTCCTCAATCGTGTTCCATTCTTCGCAGCTTTCGCACTTACCCTGCCATCTGGAAGAAACAGCGCCGCAATTATTGCAAACAAAGCGAGATTTGATTTTTGCCATGTCTTTAGTCCAGCGTTCCATAGTGGCGGGTGTAGCGTTTGCCGAGGCCGGTCAAAAGCTCATAGTCAATAGATTGCGCGTGGGTTGCGACTTCGCTCACGGAAACATTCGGCCCGAAGAGCTCCACATAGTCGCCGCGCTTGGCCTCTGGCACATCGGTAATGTCGATGGCAATTAAATCCATCGAGACGCGGCCCATAAGAGGCACTCGTTTCCCGTGAAGATAAGCGCTCGCGCCTTTTTCTTTGCTGGTCGAACCAGAATGACGCAGATAGCCATCAGCATAGCCTGCACTTATTGTCGCAATTTTGCGGTCGCTTGTTGCAACTTCTGCAGCGCTATAGCCAACGCTTTCATGTTCCAAAAGATCGCGAATTTGCAAGATACGGGCTTCAGCCTTCACCACAGGTTTCATTGGGTTTTTTGCTGCATGTTCCGTCAATCCAGCGCCGCCATAAAGCGCAATGCCGGGGCGCACCATATCAAGATGAAAAGCCTCACCATGGAAAATACCAGCTGAATTACAAAGCGAGCGCGGCACATTGGGATAGAGCTTGCAAATATCAATGAAGCTTGAAAGTTGGCAGCCATTCATCAACGAGCGTGGCGTGTCGCCGCAAGCTAGATGCGTCATAATGAGTGTGAGATTGAGTTTAGAGACGAGCGCTTGATCTTGAGCAAGCTCTTTTGCTTCTTCTTCGCGTAACCCTAATCGGTTCATGCCTGTATCAACATGCAGGGCGGCGGGTTTTTGCTCATCAACCCATTCGTTCACTTCATCCATCGTATTGAGGACAGGCCGCAGATTATGCTGATGATAAAAACCAGCAGCCCCCGCCATCAGGCCGTTTAGAATATAGATGGCCGCCGTCTTTGATTGAGCGCGAACAGCAGCGCCTTCAGTAGGGGTTGCGACGAAAAACGTTTTGCAGCCCGCAGCCTCCAGCGCACCAACGGCTTTATCAATTTGAATGCCATAAGCATCCGCCTTCACCATCGCGCCACATTCGGCACCAGCGGCTTTCTCATTCAAAAACCGCCAATTGTCGGCATAGGCCTCCAGATCAATGGTCAGCCTGCCAGAAGAGATGAGGTTATGATCTGTTGTCGTCATGGCCGGTTATCATTCCAAAACGGCCCGTTGCCGTTATTAATCAAAGTTTGTTGGCATACGGGATGGATCAGCAAGATCGGAGAAGCGGGTGAATTCGCCTGTAAAGGAGAGCGGCACAGTACCTGTCGGACCGTGTCTCTGCTTGGCAACCACAACTTCAGCAATGCCGCGCATTTTTTCCATCTTCGTATACCAATCCGCATAAGCAGGGTCATCCTGCGGCGGTTCACTATTCTTGAGGTAATACTCCTCACGATAGATAAACAGCACCACATCCGCATCTTGTTCGATAGAACCAGATTCGCGAAGATCAGAGAGCTGAGGGTGTTTGTCGTCTCGGCTTTCAACCGCACGGGAAAGCTGGGAGAGCGCAATGATGGGAACTTGCAATTCTTTCGCAAGCGCCTTGAGGCCCGTGGTGATTTCTGTGATCTCTTGAACACGATTACCCGCATTCTTAGAACTACCAACCATCAACTGCACATAGTCGACGATGAGAACGTCCAGACCATGCTGACGTTTTAAGCGTCGCGCACGGGTTGAAAGCTGGGCGATGGAGATACCACCTGTTTGGTCAATGAAAAGTGGTTTGGTCTGCATCACCTGCATGGCATTGACCAGCTTGTCATATTCTGCGGGAGAAATTTCACCACGACGAATTTTGGACGATGAAACCTCAGCCTGCTCTGAAATCACACGAGTGGCGAGCTGCTCTGCGGACATCTCGAGCGAGAAGAAGCCGACAATGCCGCCATTTTTTGGTTTCACAGAACCATCCGGTTGAACCTCTGGCTCATAGGCCTGTGCAACATTGTAGGCGATGTTGGTTGCGAGCGACGTTTTACCCATACCAGGACGCGCTGCAAGAATGATCAAGTCAGAAGACTGCAAGCCACCCATGCGGCGATCAAGATCGGTCAAGCCTGTTGAACAGCCAGACAATTGCCCTTCACGTTGGAAGGCAGCAGCGGCCATTTCGACAGACTGAGTAAGGGCCGATTGGAAATTCACAAAGCCGCGCGATTCGTTGCCTGTTTCAGCTAGCGCAAACAACTCACGCTCTGCGTCTTCGATTTGCTCACGCGGTGATTTTTCCGATGGCGCATCATAAGCAACATTCACGACATCTTCGCCAACCGAAATCAACGAGCGTCTAATCGCAAGATCTTGGATCGCACGGCCATAATCAACCGCATTGATAATGGTTGTCGCTTCAGCGGCGAGGCGTGCCAAATACTGGGTTAGCGTGATCTCACCAACCATTTCATCGGCTGGAAGATACGTCTTAATAGTCATTGGGTTAACTACGCGGTCAGCCCGAATCAAGGACGACGCTTCTTCAAAGATCATCCGGTGGATTGGTTCGTAGAAATGTTCAGGAAGCAAGAAGTCAGAGACCCGATCAAAAGCGTTATTGTTGATCAAGATAGCACCCAAAAGCGCTTGCTCAACCTCAATATTGGCCGGCGCACTGCGATAGTTCATCGGTTCGCTTATGTCATTTGCCGGGGCAAAATCAGGCACCACTTCCATACTTCAATCCTTTCAAACAGAAGCCTGTCTTAGCGGACCTTTACTGTTCTAAAAAGAGGGGTAACGGCGAAAAAAAATATATATTTTTTTTCCAAAGAGAATCGTTCCTTTTTCCACAATACCATGTGGGTAATTCAAAAACACGTTAGGGTTGCAGGATTGCCTCTTGACGAATGACCAAACGAAAAAAATCCCACAAAAAACGCCTCGGCAAAAATCAATCTGTCCGAGGCGTCAATTTGTCGTTTACCGCTTTATGGGCGGCTAAGTGTAAAGCTTAGTCTTCGTCAGAAGCGGCTGCTTCTTCGCCAGCGTCTTCACCTTCGTCACCTTCAGGCGCATCAGCTTCTTCATCAAAGAAGCTGTCCATGTCGCCATCAAACACTTCAAGGTCAAGTTCGATCTCTTCACGTTGTGAAAGATCTTCACCAGATGCTTGGCGTGCTGCTTCATCAGGTGAGCGGGCGATGTTTGCAACAACAGTCACGTCAACTTCTGCATGAAGAGAAAGTGTTACGGAAGCCATGCCGATTGTTTTGATTGGCTGCTCAAGAGCAACTTGTGAACGAGCAACTTGGAAGCCGCCTTCGATCAATGCGTCTGCGATATCACGGGCTGATACTGATCCGTAAAGCTGACCAGTTTCACCAGCAGAGCGGATAACTTCGAATGTGTAGCCGTCAAGCTTCTTGCCAGCTGCTTCAGCTTCAGATTTACGCTCAAGGTTACGTGCTTCTAGTTCAACGCGCTGATCTTCAAACTTTGCTCTGTTTGCATCTGTTGCACGAAGGGCTTTGCCTTTTGGCAAAAGGTAGTTACGTGCAAAGCCGTCTTTAACACGGACGATTTCGCCCATTTGGCCGAGTTTTGCGACGCGTTCGAGAAGAATAATTTCCATTGGTAGTCTCCTGGTTTTCTTAAAGTGGATTAGTCAGCAAGAAGCGCTGACGAATTTTGAGGAAAAGATCAGCAAGGCCGAGGCCTGCCATGATGAAGATTGGGAATCCGAAAAACAGCATTGATGCGTAGAGCAAGCTCAGCATGATGCCACGAAACTTGTTGTTGTGCGTTACGACATGGAGGGTAACGCAGCCCATAATGACAAGCGCCATGCCCGAAGCTCCCACAAAGGCGGCGCCAAGATAAGAGAGTGGCGGCGCTGCAAAACTGACCACAACAGCGACACCTAAAATGAGCGCTGAGATGAAAGGTGTTTCTGCATCGCTTAGCGCAAATTTTGGACGGTTCATGCGGTTTGAGAGTTTTGCAACTTTCACGCCGAGCCAAATGTTGACCCAGATCATCAAAAGCCACGTTGCAGGCACGAAATAGGGCAACATGCGAATTTGGAAGGTGAGGGCATCCCTAAAGGTCTGCTGTGTGCCTGCTTCCAATTGTTGAATGGTCGGTTCAAAGGCGCTGAGTGCTGCAGTGGTGAATTCGTCAATGTCGAACTTTGAGATGATGAAGCCTAAGCCAAAAACCAATCCACCAACAATAATGCTGCGAAGCATGATGTCACCAACAGGGAACCATTCTTCTTCGTGGTCTGGGTCATCTTGGCGAGATAAACCGATTAGGTGGCACAAGTAAGCGGCCGGAAAGCCGATGCCTGCAAGGTATACTAGGGCAGAATTTAGATGCGCGAGGAAAAGGACGCAAATAACACCAGTTACCGCTGCAATGCCGCCGGCACGTGTTCCCCATCCAAGGCTTGCAATAACAATAGGGAGCGGGGAGAGAGCCAAAAGCGGAAAGCCACCAAGCCCACCCACAAGCCCAGCCGTCATCAACACGAACGATGTCGCGCCGGCAATCAAGGCTATAATGATGGTTTGGGCATTCATAAGGTGCTGTCCCGAGTGACGGTTAGGATGAGGTCAATTCGTGATCGCCTGATCCAGCAAGATTTCATTTTTAAGGTTGGCAGCGCCGCGATTTGAGTGCGGCGCCAGCCGAATGTCGTGTTGTTCGCTAAAAACTAGCGGATAACGTATGGCAAGAAGCCAAGGAAGCGTGCGCGTTTGATTGCTTTAGCAAGCTCACGTTGTTTCTTGATAGAAACAGCGGTGATGCGGCTTGGTACAATCTTGCCACGTTCTGAGATGTAACGCTGTAGAAGGCGTGTATCTTTGTAATCAATCTTCGGCGCGTTTGGACCTGTAAATGGGCAGGTCTTGCGACGACGGAAGAAAGGACGACGGGATGCTTGTTGTGCGATTTCAACCATAATTCTCTCTCCTTAGCTTTCTTCACGTGGTGGGCGATCGCCACCGCGTTCACCGCGATCTCCGCCGCGATCATTACGATCACCGCGTGGACCACCGCGTGGTGGACGGTCGTCACGGTCACGCTTTTGAAGCATAACAGATGGACCTTCTTCGTGTTCTTCAACGCGCACAGTTTGGAAACGAAGAATGTCTTCGTTGATGCGCATTTGGCGTTCCATCTCTTGAACAGCTGCACTTGGTGCGTCGATGTTCATAAGAGCGTAATGCGCCTTGCGGTTTTTGCGGATGCGGTATGAAAGTGATTTCAAACCCCAGTTTTCAGTTTTAGCAACTGAGCCGCCGTTTTCTTCAAGCAAGCTTTTGAATTGTTCGATCATCTGATCGACTTGCTGAGCTGACACGTCTTGGCGTGCCAAAAAGATATGTTCGTAGAGAGCCATTCTCTGCCTTTCTTGTTTCATGTCACTCTGGCCGCAAGCGCGAAGCCTCATCAACACCTGTCTCTAAATCCAGATTTTGCTGGACCATTGAAAGGCAGAATAAGCACCAGTGGAGAGCGGAGACACGGGAAGTCGGCTTGGTTGTCCTAACCTGCATTTGAGTATCTAAGAACCCAATTGCCTTCCGTTCAGCCCCCAGCCCACGGCTGAGTTGTGTGTGTATTATCGCCTTTTCAGCGAAATGCAAGAGGTTATCGAGCCTGAGGGGAATAATTTGATCTATACACACTGCATCAATATGCTGGTTTGACGTAGAATGGAGTGGGCATGAAGCAAGGTAACGTTGCTGCGGCTTGACAATTAGACGCGTATTCGCCACCTATCGCGTTCGAAATTATGAGGCAAAACATGACACTATCACTTACATTTCCAGGCCAAGGCAGCCAAGCAATTGGTATGGGCAAATCCCTTGCTGACGCATATCCAGAAGCAAAAGCTGTTTTTGATGAAGTGGACGAAGCGCTCGGCGAAAGCCTTTCTTCTCTCATCTGGGAAGGAACGCCTGAAGAACTAACCCTCACACAAAACACACAGCCTGCACTCATGGCTGTTAGTCTTGCCGCCATCCGTGCGCTGGAAGCGGAAGGTTTGTCGATTGAGGATCATGTTAGCCATGTTGCAGGGCATTCGCTCGGTGAATATTCAGCACTTGCAGCAGCTGGCAGCTTATCAATTGGTGATGCAGCGCGGCTTTTGCGCACACGCGGCAAAGCCATGCAAGAAGCCGTCCCTGTGGGCGAGGGCGCGATGGCCGTTGTGCTTGGACTTGATCTTGACGCGGTTAGTGAAATTGCAGATCTTGCCTCCCAAGGGGCTGTTTGCGAAGTGGCAAATGATAATGCAGCAGCGCAAACTGTTGTGTCCGGTGAGAAAAACGCTGTTGAGCGCGCCATCGATATTGCAAAATCAAAAGGCGCAAAGCGCGCCATGTTGCTTCCTGTGTCTGCTCCGTTCCATTGTCGTTTAATGGCGCCAGCCGCCGAAGTTATGGCAGAGGCTTTAGCATCGACTCAAATTAACGCGCCTGTCGTACCCCTCATTGCAAATGTTGTGGCCGGTCCAATTAGTGACCCCGCTGACATTCGAACGCGTTTGATTGAACAAGTTCCAGGTTCTGTCCGCTGGCGTGAAAGCATGCAGTGGATGCTCGATAATGGCGTGACACACCAATTGGAAGTGGGAGCCGGTAAGGTTTTGACGGGTTTGATCAAACGTATGGATCGAAGCCTACAAGCCGCCAATTTTGGACAGCCAGATGATATGGATGGCGCAAAAGCTCTTTGGTCTTAAGATAAAACAAAAGCGGCGACATCAAAAATAATTCCAGATGAAGGACAAAGTGAAGATGGATTTGACAGGAAAAACAGCGCTTGTAACGGGTGCATCAGGTGGTATTGGCCGCGCAATTGCTGAAAAGCTCTATGCAGCTGGCGCAACAGTCGGTTTGACAGGTACACGCGAAGCCGTGCTCGATGAAGTCGCTGCAAGCCTTGGTGATCGCGCTCATCCAATCGTCTGCAACTTGTCAGATGATGAAGCGCTTGATGGCCTTGTTCCAGCAGCAATCGAAAAAATGGGCAGTGTCGACATTCTCGTCAACAATGCAGGCATTACACGCGACAATCTTTTCATGCGTATGAAGCAAGATGAGTGGGACGATGTAGTGAATGTCAATTTGACCGCAGCTTTTAAACTTTCAAAGGCTGTTCTTCGCGGCATGATGAAGGCGCGTCAGGGGCGGATCATCCAAATTACTTCTGTTGTTGGTGTTACAGGTAATCCCGGGCAGGGCAATTATGCTGCCACGAAAGCGGGCATCATTGGGATGTCAAAATCTCTCGCCTATGAAGTGGCAAGCCGCAATATCACTGTGAATTGTGTCGCACCGGGCTTTATTGAGACGGCGATGACTGACGCTCTTGATGACAAGCAAAAAGAAGCAATTTTGACCAACGTTCCTGCTGGACGCCTTGGACAAGCTAACGAAATTGCAAGTGCTGTTGCTTTTCTTGCCAGCGAAGATGCAGCCTACATTACAGGGCAAACCATCCACGTAAATGGTGGCATGGCAATGATCTAAGGTCTTTGTGGGTAAGTAAACTTATTGGTGACTTACTCACAAAAGCCCACTTCTTCGATGCTTTACACTTGCGTATTGGGCAAGTCTGTGGCAAACGCCTCTCGAACATCCTCTAAAGATGCATGCTTTTTTTGACAAAAGCGGCTTACGGCCAGCTCCATAGAGGAATTGACGAATTTACATTTGGCCTAAAATTAGGAACGACAAAATGAGTGAAATTGCAGATCGCGTGTCTAAAATCGTTGTTGAACATCTCGGCGTAGAAGCTGAAAAAGTTGTGCTTGATGCAAGCTTTATCGATGACCTCGGTGCAGACAGCTTGGACACGGTTGAGCTGGTTATGGCTTTTGAAGAAGAGTTTGGCGTTGAAATTCCAGACGATGCAGCTGAAACCATCCAAACAGTTGGTGATGCGGTTAAGTTTTTGACATCAGCAACTGCTTAATTTTCAATCGACTGTTTTTAATTGCCGGCTTTCTTGCTAAAGAAAGTCGGCTTTTGTCGTTTAAAGTGGCAAATGTTTGATCGGAAACACAAGTAAATACTGGGGACAAATGAGATGCGACGTGTTGTCATTACTGGTCTGGGTGCGGTTACACCATTAGGCAATGGTGCTGAGCATAGTTGGTCCAGATTGTTAAATGCCGAAAATGCGGCAGAAGTAATTTCAAATTTCGATGTGAGCGATCTTGCTTGTAAAATAGCTTGTCAGGTGCCATTTGGCGATGGTGAGAATGGAACATTCAACCCTGATGACTATATGGTTCCAAAAGAGCAGCGCAAAGTAGATAAGTTTATCATCTATGCTGTTGGGGCTGCCAATCAAGCGTTGAAGGATTCGGGCTGGAAGCCTGAGACCCATGAAGATCAATGCGCAACAGGTGTCATGATCGGTTCTGGCGTTGGTGGCCTTGAAGGTATCGGCGAAGGCGAGATGACGCTCCACGAAAAAGGACCGCGTCGTTTATCCCCCTTTTTCATTCCCGGTCGTTTGATCAATCTTGCCAGTGGATATGTTTCTATTGAACATGGCCTTAAAGGGCCGAACCATTCTGTTGTAACGGCTTGTTCTACAGGCGCCCATGCTATTGGTGATGCCTCGCGCATGGTAGCGCTTGGGGATGCTGATGTAATGGTGGCAGGTGGTGCTGAATCAAGTGTTTGTCGCCTTGGTATTGCAGGTTTTGTTGCTTGTCGTGCGCTATCCACAAATTTCAACGATGATCCAAAATCTGGTTCTAGACCGTATGACAAGGACCGCGATGGTTTTGTTATGGGCGATGGTGCTGGTGTTGTTGTCTTGGAAGAATTGGAACATGCACGTGCACGCGGTGCCAAAATTTACGCTGAAGTGATTGGCTACGGCATGTCTGGCGATGCGCATCACATTACAGCGCCCGCAGAAGATGGCGACGGCGCGTTTCGCTGTATGACGGCAGCATGTAAGCGGGCAGGCATCGAGCCTTCCAGCATCAATTATATCAACGCTCACGGTACATCGACGCCGCTGGGTGATGAGATTGAATTGCGCGCAGCTGAACGTTTGGTCGGGCAGGGAAGTGAAACGCTTGCTATGTCGTCCACTAAGTCGGCGATTGGACACCTATTGGGTGCAGCAGGGGCCGTGGAAGCAATCTTCACAACCCTCGCCATTCGCGACCAAGTGGCGCCGCCAACATTGAATTTAGACAACCCGTCTGTGGAAACAGGTATTGATTTAGTGCCTCACACAGCAAAAGAGATGAATATTGATATTGCGCTATCCAATTCTTTTGGTTTCGGTGGAACCAATGCATCGTTGGTGTTGCGCAGATTTAAAGATTAAAGCTTTAGCCTAAAAATTTGTTGGTTGTTCGTGGTTTCGCCATTTTGTTACAGTTCATATGCTACTGACAATACAATGCTTCAAGATTCGGGTGGATCTGATTTTGGGGTATTTGATAATAGTATTTGCCCAAAGGGCGCGTGAAGAGGTAATTCACTAAATGTCTGAAACGACCAATGAGTCAGATGAATCTGCGAGAACAATACCGTCTGGTGGGCCTGTCAGTCCCAAAAGCCCAAAGGATGTGATGCGCGCACAAACGCCGCCGAAAGCGCCTAAACGCTCTCGTCATCGTAAGAATTTTTTCGTGGTCATCTTGAATTTCTTTTTCTCGTTTGCAGTCCTAGGCTTAATTGCCGCTGCTGGTTTGTTCTACTGGGGAAGTAAACAATATATCGCGGAAGGTCCTTTGGAGAAGCCACGCAAAGTGACTGTGCCTAAGGGAGCAGGTCTTTCAGGTATTGCAAGCAGCCTTGAGCGCGCCAATGTGATTACAAGCCCGATTTTGTTTCAAGCAAGTGTACGATTCCAAAAACAGCAAAACGCTCTCAAGCATGGCGAATATTTGTTTGAGCAAGGCGCCACTATGCAGTCTGTAGTGGATAAGTTGGTTGAAGGTAAGGCTCTGGTCTACAAAGTAACCCTGCCAGAAGGTTTGAGCTCGCAACAGATCGTTGAAGTTCTTCGTAGAGATGAAGTTTTGGTGGGTGACGTTACTGAAGTGCCGGAAGAAGGGTCGCTTTTGCCGAACACATATTCTTTTGGCCGTGGCACCACGCGCCAACAAGTGATCGACCGGATGAAACGATCGCAAGAGGTGGCTCTTAAACGCATCTGGGAAAACCGCGTTGCTGATTTACCGATCAAATCACCAAGCGAACTTGTCACTCTTGCCTCTATCGTCGAAAAAGAAACTGGACAAGCAGATGAGCGTAGCCGTGTTGCCAGCGTTTTCATCAATCGTTTGAACCGTGGCATGAAACTACAATCCGACCCGACGATTATTTATGGTTTGTTTGGTGGCGCGGGAAAGCCAAAGGATCGCCCGATCTATAAATCAGATATTGCTAAGCCAACGCCATACAATACCTACACGATTGATGCCTTGCCGCCTGGACCCATCACCAATCCTGGTCTTGCTGCGATGGAAGCTGTCGCCAATCCATCACGCACCGATGATATTTTCTTCGTGGCAGACGGATCCGGCGGTCATGCATTCGCTAAGACGTTGGAAGAGCACAATAACAACGTGAAACGTTGGCGCCGTATTGAGGCTGACCGTAAGGCTGGCAAAAAAGAAGAAGGCGAAACATCGTCTAACTAATCAAGCTCAATTGGCATTTTGTGATTCTCGGTTTATTAAAGTCGTAATGAGAATGCCAACAGGGGCTGATGTTTTATGGCACTGAAAAGTATGACTGGCTTTGCAAGCCGCGAAGGCACGTTAGAGGTGGCTGGACAAGTCTATCAATGGACGTGGGAAATTAAGGCTGTAAACGGCAAGGCGCTCGACATGCGCTTGCGTTTGCCGCATTTGCTCCAAAGCTGCGAACCGGCAGTGCGCAAGCTGCTGGGTAAAAGAATTACCCGCGGCAATTTGCAAGCAAGCCTTTCGCTTGAGCATGATGGTAACGAGCAAAGTCTTTCCTTAAACGAAGACATGATGAAGACGGTGCTTGCAGCGTCAGAAAAAGCATCAAAATCACATGGTATCGCGCCGATTACGTTCGATGGCCTGATTGCTATCAAAGGTATGGTGGAATCAGACACGACGAGCCTCGGTTCTGATGACCTCAAAACACTGGAACAAGCCGTTGTTGCTGATTTCGATGTGTTGCTTGATAATTTGGTTGTCTCTCGCAAAGGAGAAGGGCAGGCTCTAGAAGCTGTTTTGGTCGATGTGGTGCACGAGATCGAAACACTCTCAAATGCTGCTCAAAACGCCCCAGAGCGCGCACCAGAAGCTATTTCTGCAAAATTGCAGGCCCAACTGTCTGATCTTATCGAAAGTGATCACGGCCTAAGCGAAGAGCGCTTGCACCAAGAAGCGCTTATGATGGCAGCTAAAGCTGATATTAAAGAGGAAATCGACAGACTGCTTGTTCATGTTGAAGCAGCTCGTTCGTTCTTCAAATTGGATGAGCCTGTGGGTCGCCGTCTTGATTTTCTATCGCAAGAATTTGGCCGTGAAGCGAATACGCTGTGCAGCAAGGCTAATGATGTGGCGATAACCAATATTGGACTTGCTCTTAAAGCAGCAATCGACCAATTTCGCGAACAAATTCAAAACGTGGAATAGACCAAATGGCCGGCGACAAGAATAACACCCCAACTGCAAACCGAAGAGGGCTAATGTTCGTACTCTCCTCGCCATCAGGAGCGGGCAAGTCTACGATCGCACAGCTTTTACTGAATGAGGACGACAACCTCGATCTTTCCGTCTCCGTTACAACGCGCGAGAAACGTTCTAGTGAAGTCGATGGCGTGCACTATCACTTCAGAACCCGCGAACAGTTTGAGAAAATGGTCGAGCATGAAGAGTTGCTAGAATGGGCTGAGGTCCACGGCAATTATTACGGCACACCGCGACAATTCGTTGAGGAAAAGCTTCAAGCTGGAACTGACGTCTTGTTCGATATTGATGTTCAAGGCACTTACCAAATCAATGAGAAGATGCCGGAAGATGTGGCGACCATTTTCATTTTGCCGCCTTCAATTGCAGAAATGAAATCACGCTTGAAACGGCGGGCGGAGGATTCTGATGAGGTCATCTTACGCCGCATGAAAACAGCTGTTAGTGAGCTTGAGGCGTGGCCAGATTACGAATATTTGGTGGTCAACGAAGAGTTGGAGAAAGCATTTAACGAGGTCAAATCTATATTGACCGCTGAGCGCATGCGCCAACGCAGGCAAGGCGCCCATAGTGCTTTGGCCAAAACCTTGCACGAAGACCTTATTAAAGAAACGTCTTAAAGAGCATTAGCTAAAGCGATAAACTCTTCAATGCTAAGGGTTTCCGCCCGTGCGGTTGGGTCAATGCCGCGATCTTCCAGTGTTTTGATCGGGTCATCAAACACACTCTTCAAACTTGCCCGCAGCATTTTGCGCCTTTGTTGAAAGGCTGCAGCCGTGATGCGTTCTAAATTGCCGATTTCACAGGGCAGAGGCTTAGCTTTTGGGCTTAAGTGGACCACGCTGGACGTTACTTTAGGCGGTGGGGTGAAAACTTCAGGCCCAAGATCGAACATAATATTTGCGTGGGTGCGCCATCCGGCCATAACGCCGAGGCGTCCATAATGTTTTTCGCCCGATTCGGCGACAATGCGCTCGGCCACTTCGCGCTGGAACATCAATGTGAGGCTCTCATAAAACGGCGGCCAGTTATCGGATGTTAGCCAGCCAATCAACAAGGGTGTGGCGATGTTATAGGGCAGGTTGGCAATTAGCTTGGTTGGTAGGCTATCTTTTTCTAAAAGCTTATAATCGACCCGCAAGGCATCTTCTTCCAAAATAGTCATTCGGTCGGGATAGGCTGCTTGAATATCTTTCAGCGCACTGATGCAACGTTGGTCGCGTTCGATCACGGTTAAATGGTCGGCCCCTGCTGCTAAAATAGCGCGGGTTAGACCACCAGGCCCCGGACCAACTTCGATCACATGATGACCTTCAAGCTGTCCAGCAGTCTTGGCGATCTTCGTGGTGATGTTGAGATCGAGAATGAAGTTCTGCCCCAATGACTTTTTCGCATTGAGTTCATAGCGGTGAATAACGTCGCGGAGAGGGGGGAGATTGTCGATTGTACTCATGATATTTTCGATTCTGCCGCGTGTTCAGCCATTTCGCTGGCCATTTTTAGGGCTGCCAACAGACTATCAGGCCGTGCAATACCTTTGCCAGCAATGTCTAAGGCGGTGCCGTGATCTGGCGATGTTCTAATAAAGGGAAGACCAAGGGTTACATTGACAGTTTCATCAAAGGCAATCGTTTTTACAGGCAGTAAGGCTTGATCGTGATACATGGCGATCACCGCATCATAGGTTTTGCGCTTTTGGGCATAAAACAAGGTGTCGGCTGGATGCGGTCCGCTGACCGTTATGCCTGCTTCTTGGGCTGCCTTGATCGCAGGCAAGATAATGTCGCGGTCTTCACTCCCCATCGTGCCTTCTTCGCCCGCATGTGGGTTTAGTCCAGTGACAGCAATGCGCGGTGAGGCGATGGCAAAACGGTTTTTAAGTTCCCGTGCCGTGATCATCATCAACTCGGTAAGCTCTTGGGTATTAAGTGCGCTTGGCACGTCTTTAAGCGGGATATGAAGGGTTGCAGGCACTGTTCGTAGTTCAGGCCCCGCTAACATCATAACAGGGCGGTAGGTGTTGCCCCATAGTTTGGCAAGCTCGCCCAAAAACTCAGTATGGCCTGGATGTTTAAACCCTGCTTCATAAAGCGCATTCTTGTTAATTGGATTTGTAACAACAGCGCCTGCGCGACCTTGCTGGATTAATCCAACCGCCGTTTCAATCGCTTCAATTACCGCAGGGCTATTTTGAGCGCGTAGTTGGGTCGGGGCATCTTCGATGCTGTGCTGTAGCGGATGAAAGAGGAGGGTTTCAGAAAAAGCCTGTTTTAGCGTTGAGGCAGACCAATTTTCATCCCATTGTTGGATGGTTATGTCAGTGCCAAGCAGGCGGGCGCGGCTTTCAATAAAAGCAGGGTCAGTCATCAGCACAAAAGGTGGAACTGAATGAGTTTTTTGTTCTGCCCAGAGCTTTACAGCTAGTTCAGGGCCAATGCCTGCGGGTTCACCGATCGTCAATAAGACAGGCTTGTCCAAAGAATGGCTCATGGCTCAAGCCATCCCTTTTGTCTCAATGACTTTTAGCGGACAACAATCTTTGCCTGCTTGCGTAATTGGCCCATCCACTTGTCAGATTTTCTTTGCAGATCTTTCGAATCGAATTTGCCAACATCCACATTTAAGCCTTCTTTTGGCACTGTGTTATCAACGATATCGCGAACATTACAGATTGCCAAAATACCAACGCCAGACTCACCTTGCTTCGGTGAAGAGAATAGTTGGCCATTGGCATTAAGCACATCTTCGCGGATGTTGTCTGGAAGTGTATCAGAGGTGAAACGACCAAGCTGCCTCATGATCACGCCACTTGAAGCTAACCGAACTGCGGCGTCTGATGCGGCCTGACATGATTTGTTTTGATTTCTAAACGCTTCAATTTCGCGGCGACGTTGTGAAAAGACGTTTTTCGATGCGCCTTTTTTGACCACAAAGATAATTTGTTCAACGGTGTATTCTTTGACTGTACGGTTTTTGCCACCATTGGCTCTATTGAACAAAATAGAGGTGATGTCGGTCTCTGCCTGTGGGCGGCGACCTTGTTGGCGCGCGCGGGCTACAACGATTTGCTGCCATAAAATCCGCCCTCTGATGAACCGTTTAAAGGTGGACGGATTGATGCTTTGTTGACGCAAAGCAGATTCAAACTGATTTGCACTTAGCCTATTGCCTTTAGCAATATTGGCAAATGCGTCATTTACCGCACTGTCAGGGACTGAAAAGTTAATCCGCTTGGCTTCTTGGAATTGCAATTCTTCGTCTACAAGTTGGCGTTGTGCTTCTTTGCGTGTGTCACCTTTAAAACCGGTCAGTCTCAAAAAGCGAGCGCGTTGTGTGATTTGATTGGTCGTCACGACACCATTATTTACAGCAACGGCGATCCGTGTTTGAGCGTTCGCAGTTGTGTTAATGGAAAAAATAATAGCAACAAGAACAAGCCCTCTTACAAGGAAGTTTCGCGTTCTCACAATCAGCTCCAACATGGTCTTCAAGCCTTTTCAAAAATTCGCCGTTGGTGGTTCATCCTAGTACATCTTACAAATTTGTCATTTGTTTGCAAAATACGTCGTTATTTTAGCGAACACAGGTTCTTGATGTCTTCTAACAAGAGTGTGACAGCAAACTGCTTCTTTCTTAGAAGCCACCCAATGTTCTAAAGTTTATACTGAATTCAATTCCCTCTTCGTCGAGATCCCCTTGTTCGTCAAAATCTCGAACATAGGCGAGAGAAACTCTCAATTGCTTGTCGTCAAAGGTTAATCCAAAGCGGTTGTTTACAAATCGATTGTCATCAAAGTCGTAGCGTGCGTCGCCAAAGACCGTCCAATATTCGTGCGCTTTGAAGGAAAAGCCTCCATTCGCTTGAGAACTACGAGGCAGATCGTCGACCTCTTGTTCTTTGACGAAGGTATAGCCAGCATTCAATGACAAAATGTCAGAGTAATAAACTGCGCTAATATCGCCACGGTTGATATCTGCATAATCGTTATCAACCCGAATTCGTCCAACTAGGCTGAATTGGTCGACAGCGGTTGCTGCAATGCGTGCAACCAAATCTGAGCGGTCTTCTTGTAGCCCATTTTCAGTTTCAAGGCTGGCAATGCCTTGTTCTGAAAAGGAATTTGTGCCTGCTAGGTGGAAGGATTGACCAACCAGAACATCAGTCTTGAACCAGTCATTCCATTGTGTTTTGTGGGTAAACCCAATATTTGTTCGCACACCACCTTCAGCTCTGTCGAAGCCTGCAAATCGGTCGCGGGAGAAAATGTTGGTGTCATCGAGCACCAAAGTTTGTGAATCCTCATTGAGGAAGCGATCAATCTGTTGCTCATTCGGGCTTGCGAATATTTGGGTGATTGGTTCAAAAATATGAGAGGTGTTGCCCTGTGTGATTAGAACGGGATAACGCCATTCTAAGCCAGCTGTTACTTGTCCACGCGCTACTTGGTCCTCACCAGAAACGCCTGTAATACCCGCTTCTGTTTGGCTGAACGCTTGCACATCGCCACGCACAGCAAGCAATGGGGTTAAGACATGGCCGCCCTTTGCAATGAAGCGGCGTTTCCACTCAACTTCTGCTGAAGCACGTCCTTGTGTGCCTGATGCTCCATCGAGAAAGTTTTGGCCATTTATGACATTGACGTCTTCATCTGCACGACTAAGCGCTGTGACGTTGGTGGCAAATGAAACTTGCCCACCGACGATAGCTTTATCGATGATGCCATCATAATCAATCGATGGGTGAACGATTGCTTGTTGTGATTGCAGGTTTCCGGTGATCCCATCGTCGTCATCAAGGATGTTGAAAAACAAGCCGCGCGCATCGAAATGATTTGTTTTGCCAAGACCTGTCAAATTGACGTTTGATGTGAAACGGTCAACGCGTGAGGTTAGGCGTTCATAATCTTCTGCGAAAGTTCTATCTGTTAAAGCAAGAATATCCCAGCCAGCATTCCATTGCGAGGCAATGTCGAAGCTACCAGTTGTTCTCAAGCCGCCCCTGAAAGACTGCTCACCAGATTCGCCAGAAAACTCATCAGGATCCTGCTGATCAATGCCAGCTAAATGTAAAGTATAGGCGCCTCTTGCTGTTCTTTGTCGCCATTCAATTTCACCGAGCAAACCCTGTTTGGTCAAATAGGTCGGTGTGAAGGTCAGGTCACGGCTTTCATCCACGGCATAATAGATCGGAATACCAAACCCAATGCCGAGGTCAGAATCTTGTAGAAAGTGTGGGCCTAAAATCCCTGTCTTTTGTTTAACCCTAGGATCAACATGGGAGAAAGCGGGGAGGTAGGCGACCGGAACACCCAAGAATTCGAAACTTGCTTTTTTGTATCGGATGCGATGCGAGACATCATCAATGATGATTTCCTCGGCTTTGATCCGCCATGTTGGAATGCGCCCAGGTTTCACCCGACACACAGCACAAACCGAATAAACACCGTTCTTCAAAACAGTTTTATTACCATCAACGAACTCACCGCTTGCAGCAGCAAAATACGTTTCATCAATCGTTTCGATTTGAAGAGATTTAACGAAGCCGTTTTTAAAGTCTTCGCTCAGCTCAACTTCTTCGCTTCGAATGGAATTCCCGCCCACTTCTATCAGGCGTACCTTGCCAACAGCTTTTAGGGTTCCAGCCTTACGGTCATAAACCACACTGTCAGCTTCTAGCGAATTTCCTGCGAAGAAAATTTGTACATCACCCGACACGGTCACAACGTCTCGGTTGGTATCAAATGTTAGCGTATCTGCATCCAGCAGCAAGCGCTCTTCTTCAGTGCGCAGATCGCCACCAATATTGTTGAATGAAGATTGTGCATGGGCGAGGGTGGTTGGAAGTGTTGATGCGCTAACAAGTAAGGTCGTACCTATAGCGAGGCCGCGCACGCAATTTTGCGTTGCGCGATAAAGAGGCGAAAGACGCTCATTGAAACTAGAGAACCGCGTCAAACTAGCCGTCCTCCTGATGCAATAACATTGTAAATCCTACTACCAACGCTAATAACGTAGGCAACCAAGCTGCTAAAACTGGTTGCACCACGCCTGTACTCCCCAAGTCTTCTGCAAGCGAACGCATCACATAAAGCACAAAGCCTGCTGTGATCCCTGCAGAGACCAATCCGCTTATGTTACCACTTCGAATAAATCTAAGCGATACCGTCGCGGCTATTACCATCATGGCCATAAAGAAAAATGGCTGTGCTAGCAAGGTGTTAAACTGCAAACTATAGCTATTTGTAGGTAAATCTGCATTGCGTGCTTTCTCTATCAATTCAGGTAAAGACCAGAAAGAACGCTGCGTAGATTTGGAAAAACCATCTCTTACTTCTTCTGCAGTAAGGTCCAATTGTAGGAAATAGCGGTCTAATTTCTTTTGTTGAGATTTTAAGCCGGTAACAGTCGCATTGCCGAGCGTCCATTGATCATGGTCGAGTTGAGCACTATCTGCGTCGATTCTCTGGATCAATCCGCCGCGTTTGTTAAGGCGAATCATAGTGACGCCGATTAGCTCGGATCCATCGCTTAAAGCACTCGCAGCGCCCAGTATAATATCTTCACTTCGGCCTGCTTTTCTAAGCCAAACAGAACTCTCTCTGCCAGTTAGGAGTTTTGCGTCACGGTTGAACACACTTCCTTCAAGCACACGCGCTTTTTCATTGAGGTAGCCAACCCCCGGATTAAACACAGTTGTCGCAAAGGCACCAAATGCGGCTGCAACAATAAAACCAGGCAACATAAACTGCCAAACAGACACACCAGCACCGCGCGCGACCACGAGTTCTAGGCGCTTTGACAATACGAACAATGACCCCATGGCACCAATTAAAACAGCAAAGGGGAGAATTTGCTGCATGATGGATGGTGTTCTGATGAGCGATAAAAACATCACCGTGCTCGTCGATACATCCGGTAGGCTGGATGTGCGTCGGAGCATCTCAGTGAAATCGATTAGAAAAACCAACACGGAAATGAACAAAATGATCTGCAAGATCGCTTTGAGAAAAATCCATGCAAAATAGCAGTGGAGTGTTGGGGATGATGATAATCTAAATACCATTATGACCCCCCAACATTGGAGCCTGGGCGCAGCCGGCGTAAAGAATTGCAGAATTGCTCCAATTTAAAGCCAAGCGCTTGCAAGCCACGCGGTTCTACATTGCGGGCAATCAACAAGGTGCAAATGGCAATGGTACCTAGCGGAAGCAAATATTGAACAAAATTAAGGAGAGTGTTGGCTTTCGCACCACTTTGAACCATGAACCCGCCCCCTCTAAGAGCCAGCACAGTTAAAAGCGCACTGAGGACCGCAAAACCACGCCCTTGTCTGGTGCTTTGCGCAGTTCCTAGAAAGAAAAACACAATCATCACATAAGCGATGGAGTAAAAAGGGGATGCAAACCGATTGTGAAGTTCAGCATAGAACTTACTAGGTGATTTGACGAAATTGTCATTCCTACTGTCGACCTTAAACAGGTACGGCGTGAAGTTCTCTGATGGCTTTTTGAAGCGAAGCTCATTGGGCACTCGCCGCTCAAATGTCGATAGGTCAAAGGCATAAGACGAGTAATCAATGATCGAGATAGAATCTCTTTCTTTGGGACGACGATGGATTGTTCCATCTTGCAGCACGAAGAAAGTGCCTTCTGTTGTCCGTGTGATCGCACCGTGTTTTGCCAGATAAGTGAGGGTTTGTTCTTCTTCGCGATTATCATTCACGACAACATCATTGAAAATGCCATTGGCATCACGCGCGCCGACGTAAAAGGTGATCCCGTTATTGATGCTGGCAAATTCGCCTGGTTTGATAACGCTTGATATTAGATCTGAATTTATTTCGGTGAAAAACACACGAATCTCACGTCGGGCATTTGGTGAGAAATAATGCGAGACAGAACTATCCACCACAGCAATCAAAATCGCCAGAAACAGAATCGGTTTTAAAATAGTAAAAGGTGTCGCGCCAGAATTGGTGACGATGACAAGCTCGGAATCATTATTCAGCGAGTTCAGGGTGTAAATTGCGGCGATTAACACAGCAACTGGCGCGATAAAGGATATAAACTTCGGCAGAACCAACCACGTTATCTGCAAGAAAATAAGAAAGCTCTGGCCCTTGTTGGTTATCAATTCGAGCTGCTCTAAAGCCTGCGTTATCCAAACAATCCCGATTAAAACGGTTAGGGCAAGAAAAAACGCACGAGAGGCTCGCCAGAATATGTAAGTTTGCATGCTATTCATCAATGAAAGCGCGCCCTTTTATACGTATCACAGTATTGCTCGTGCAAAGCTTTGCACCTTCGGAACAGGGCAGTTTGCCCTAACAAGGATAATTTGCCCTGAAAAAGTAAGGTAAACAAGGGATTAACGTTTGCTGGACACATGTTTTTGTTCGAATGGTAAAGGAGAGCCGTCAGTACTATGAAAATGAGACGTTTTTTGGGTCAAGAAACGGGCTTTTTGTCCATATCGTGAGTGGTTTGATAGAATCAAATGGGTTCCAAGCTTGCCAAGCTGTGCTGGAGAGGCATAAGTAAAGTTAAGCAAACACTCCGGCAGCTACATTCCAGTAGCCAGACCTCTGCAATAACATCAACGAAGGATGACCCATGGCGCGCGACGTAAATATCGAATTTCTACCATTAGATAAAATCGGCAACGAGTTGGTCGTAGGCTTGGCCGCAGAAGAACGCGCCCTTGGTGAGGCAACATCGAATCTTTTACCTGAAAACCTTTTCAGCCGCGCCGCTGATACGACCAAATTCACGGGCAAATCTCTCTCGGTCCTCGATTTGGTGTCGCCAAGCGATGTTAAAGCTGAGCGCTTGGTTCTCGTCGGTACTGGCGATGCCAGCGACATGGAAGAACCAGATTGGTTGAAATTAGGCGGCAAAATTGGCGGCATTATCCTTTCTTCGAAATGCGATAATGTCAGCGTGATTTTGGAGCGTCCAGATAATGTCGATTTTGATAGTGAAGCGCTGATCGCGATTGCAGGCGGCATCAAAATGCGCGCCTATAAATTTGATCAATACAAAACAAGTTCCGATAATGCAGATGAAGAGCAAGGCAGCGTTTCTGTCTCTTTGGTGACAGCAAATCATGCAGATGCTGCTAAATTATGGGAATTGGAAGAAGGGGTTGTCGATGGAACTCTGTTTGCGAGAACGCTCGTAAATGAGCCTGCTAACACCCTCGGTCCCGTCGAATTTGCAGCCCATGCAAGTGACCTTTCTCGCCTTGGTATTGAAGTTGAAATCCTCACCGAGAAGGAAATGGGTGAATTGAAGATGGGCGCACTTTTGGGTGTGGCTCAAGGTTCTGTTCGCCCACCGCGCATGGCGATTATGAAATGGATGGGTGGCAAGAAAGACGAACAGCCAATCTCCTTCATCGGTAAAGGTGTTGTGTTTGATACCGGCGGCATTTCGCTAAAACCAGGCGGCGGCATGGAAGACATGAAGGGCGACATGGGTGGCGCTGCTGCCGTGATCGGCTTGATGCACGCTCTTGCTGCACGTAAGGCCAAAGTCAATGTGATCGGTGTATTAGGTCTTGTTGAAAATATGCCAGATGGCAACGCGCAACGCCCAGGTGACATCGTAACGTCTATGTCTGGTCAAACGATCGAAGTGATCAACACAGATGCGGAAGGTCGCCTCGTTCTTTGTGATGCTCTGCATTACGTCAACACGACATATAACCCTAAATTCATGATCAATCTTGCGACATTGACGGGTGCAGTGATCATCGCTCTCGGCAATTATCATGCTGGATTGTTTTCAAATGATGATGCGTTGTCATCTGAAATCACCGAAGCAGGTCTTGCATCAGGCGAGCATGTTTGGCGTTTGCCGCTTTCTAGCGACTACGACAAGCTGATCGATTCAAAATTTGCTGATATGAAAAACGTTGGTTCGCGGGCGGCTGGCTCAATCACGGCTGCGCAATTCTTGAAGCGCTATGTGGGTGATACGCCTTGGGCGCATATTGATATTGCTGGCACGGCGATGGGCTCACCACAAACTGAGATCAACAAATCATGGGCTTCAGGCTTCGGTGTGCGTCTGTTGGATCGCTTGGTGCGAGACCAATACGAAAGCTAAACTGGAATTAGAACCAATTAGAATGAAACGCGTCGCACTTGCGGCGCGTTTTGCTTTTCAAGCCTACTTGCCTTCGCCGTAGTCGATGGCATCCGCGTCATCCAACGCAATGGCGGCGCGATATGCTTCGACGAATTGACGGTAGCGACCAACTTCCACCAAATACATGACATTAGCGGCCTTCCAATCAGGGGCTTTACGCTGATTGAGTTCAATGGTGCGGCGGAATACTTCTGCCCGCTTGCGCCATCCTTCAAGCTGCTGACGAAATGCTGGTCTGCTCAACTTGGTTTCATAAATGCTATCAGGGTTTGTCAATGCAAGAACTCTTGCAAAACCAGGGAGCACGAAGGGCTCTTGGCAAGGGAAGGCGCAGGCAGGTGGCGGCTCTACTCCTCCATTGTTTCCCAGTGAAACACTAACATTGGTTTGCGCAAAACTTAGCGTTGTACCCGCAAAAACAAATGCAAATGCAGCAACCGTTCGTTTCAAATTCAAACTTTTCATCTCGTCCCCGTCACTCCCATATGTTCCCAGTACCAATATTAAGGGGCAGCTTTCGCGAATAATCAAGCGAGTACGTGAAATTTCATCAATGTGTGATGATCAAAAAGCTTGTATGGCAGAAATCAGATCTCTGAGATATAAACCCTTATGAGCGACGTATTATTTTATCATCTCCTATCGACACCACTTGAAGCCGTATTGCCAGATTTGCTTGAAAAGAGCTTGGCAAAGGGCTGGACTGCCGTTGTGCAAACGGGCCACGCCGCACGGGTTGAGGCGCTCAATAATGCTCTATGGATGTATAAGGAAGCGAGCTTTCTTCCGCACGGCTCTAGCGTTGACGGCGACGGCGCTGATCAACCCGTTTGGTTGACGGATGGAACAGATAACCCCAACGGCGCGGCTATTCGCTTTTTGGTCGATGGTGCGGAGGTAGATGATGCTGCTTCTTATGAGCGCGTGGTGTATTTGTTTAATGGCAATGACCATGATCAATTGAACCATGCGCGTGGGCGCTGGAAGGTTGAAAAAGCAGCTGGCCATCAAGTGACCTATTGGGCGCAAAATGAATACGGCAAATGGGAAAAGAAGGCATGAGCGACGACCCTGATTTTGCGGCAAGACGGGAACAAACCCGCGCGGCACTTGATGATTTGCCTGGAAATTATGCTGAAGACAGCGATGGTCGGAATGTCTTTTTCGACGCGGTGTATGACCGAGCCAATGGCGATGAGGCCCAGATACCGTGGGCCGACCTTGCGCCAAAAGATGATTTAGTGAGCTATCTAGAATCTCATGCAGGCGAGGGGCGGCGCGCTATTGATGTTGCCTGTGGCCTTGGCGATAATGCTGAAGCGATGGCAGCGCATGGCTACCAAGTGACCGCGTTTGATGTGGTAGAAAAAGCTATCGAATGGGCGAAAAAGCGCTTTTTAAACAGCGATGTAACCTATCAAGCAGCTGACCTATTTAATCTGCCTCGTGAATGGCAGCAAGGGTTTGATCTCGTCCATGAATGTTACACCTTGCAAGCATTGCCGGAGGGCATGATTGAGGGCAGTACCAAAGCAATCTGCGATCTAGTCGCCCCTAAAGGCAAGTTGCTGATCTACACAAGAATGCGCGACAATGGGGCTACTGCAAATGGTCCTCCGTGGCCACTGCAAGAACAGCATTTGGACCTACCAGCAAAACACGGCCTTACTAAGCTCTCAGACAAGCGCTTTACGGTGAAGCGCGGTGACCGCGAAATTCCGCACAGTTTTGCTATTTGGGAACGTAGATGAAATGTCAGTTTGGCCCGAGACCTTTTCGTTAAGTGGACAACACGTTGATGTGGTGCCGCTTGAACGTCATCATCTTGATGATTTGAAAGAAGCCGTTCGCGATGGGGAACTGCACCGTCTTTGGTATACGATGATACCGCATGCAGACGACATGGAAGCAGAGATTGAACGCCGTTTAGGTTTGCGCGAAACGGGATGGATGCAACCCTTTTCGATCATTGATAAGGCAAGCGGTAAGGTGGTCGGTCAAACCACTTACATGAATATTGATGCGGTAAATCGTCGTGTTGAAATTGGAATGACTTGGTATCGAAAGTCGGTGCAACGCACGCCGCTCAACACAGAGTGCAAACTGCTTCTCCTAACTCACGCATTTGAAGCGCTTGATTGTATTGCCGTTGAATTTAGAACCCATGTGGTCAACGAGTCTTCACGTCGTGCAATTGAACGGCTAGGGGCGAAGTTCGACGGTATTATCCGCGCTCATATGGTAATGGCAAATGGCACCATCCGCGATACTGCTGTCTATTCCATCATCGCCCCAGAATGGCCGACGGTAAAGGCGCATCTGGGTCATAAGCTGCAAGCGTAGCGCTTCTTATCGCTCTTAAACGCTTTCTTCCAACTGCGCCCCAGCCTCAAGCCATTCTTCTTCAGCCTGCGCCATTTCGCCGACCAAACGCGCTCTAATTTTTCCGAGTTGAGCTGCTTTTTCTGGGAAGTCTCTGAAAAGGTTCGGCATGGCGAGTTTTTCGTCGGCTAGGGCGAGCTTTTTCTCTAGCAGTGCCATCTGCTTTTCAAGCGTTCGAATTTTCTCTTTCAATGGAGCAACTGATGCCCGCTTTTGCGCGGCATTTTTACGCTTTTCTTGGGCGGTCTTTTCTTGCTCCCGCGCAATCGACGCATCAGATTTTTTCTTCGATGTCTTTTTGCTGTCTAGAATATAGCGACGGTATTCTTCTAGGTCGCCCTCATAAGGTTTGACCGTGCCATCTGCCACAAGCCAAAGCCGATCTGCGGAGGCTTCTAAGAGGTGGCGATCGTGGCTGATGATGATCACGGCGCCTTCATAATCATTCAGCGCATGAACCAGCGCCTCGCGGCTATCAATATCAAGGTGGTTGGTCGGTTCATCCATAATCAGCAGGTGAGCACCGTTGAAAGTCGCAAGGCCAAGCAGGAGGCGGGCTTTCTCGCCGCCTGAGAGGTCTTGTGCTGGCGTATCCATCTTGGAGCGATCAAGGCCGATCTGCGCAACACGAGCACGTGCTTGTGCTTCTGACACGCCATCAGGCACCGCATCATCCATCATTTTCTTGATGTGCTCATAGGCGCTTTCTTTCGGGCGAAGCTCATCAAGCTGGTGCTGCGCGAAGTAGGCAATCTCCATCTTGTGCGTCCGCTTCATATGGCCTTCTTGCAGGTCTAAGCGGCCTGAAAGAAGTTTCGCCATTGTCGACTTACCGTTGCCGTTGGCACCAAGCAGGCCAATCCGATCATCTGGTCCAAGAGAAACATTGACCTTCGTTAGAATGTGTTGGTTTTCGACATAGCCAACTTTACCCTCTTCAATGTGGATCATCGGAGGGGAGAGGCGCTTTTTCGGATTTGGAAAGTTGAATGGTTGGATATGGTCATCCACCATGGCCGAAATCGGTTCCATCTTTTGCAATGCTTTAAGACGGCTTTGGGCTTGTTTTGCTTTGGTTGCTTTAGCGCGGAACCGTTCAACAAAGGCTTCCATGTGGCGGCGCTGATCATCTTGCTTTGACTTCAATTTCAACTGAAGCGCTTGGCGCTCGCGGCGCTGCTTGTCGAAGACTTCGTAATTGCCTTTGTAGACAGTGAGCTTGGTTTGATCGAGGTGAATGATTGTGTTGACGCATTTGTTCAAAAGATCGCGGTCGTGGCTGATCAAGAACACTGTGTAAGGATAGCGATTGATATAATTCTCAAGCCAAAGCGTACCTTCAAGGTCGAGATAGTTGGTTGGCTCATCAAGCAGCAGTAGGTCAGGCTCAGAAAAGAGCACTGCTGCCAAGGCCACGCGCATACGCCAACCGCCGGAAAACTCAGAGCAGGGGCGTTTTTGGGTTTCAGCGTCAAAACCAAGGCCATGAAGGATTGAACCCGCTCGCGATTCGGCTGAATGGGCATCAATGTCGGTTAGCCGCAGCTGAATATCTGAAATGCGGTTTGGATCAGTTGCCGTCTCTGCTTCTGCAAGCAAGGCAGCGCGTTCTGTGTCCGCTGCAAGCACTGTGTCGATCAGCGAAACCTCATTGCCTGGTGCTTCTTGAGCCACCTGCCCAAAGCGGGCGCCTTTATTGACCGAAATATCACCAGTGACAGGGCTTAGTTCTTCTGTAATCAGCTTGAATAACGTCGATTTACCCGTGCCGTTTTTGCCGACAAGGCCAGCTTTCATGCCCGTGGTAATCGCGACAGTTGCTTTATCTAAAAGCGTGCGACCGCCAATGTGGAACGTGACATCGTTTATGTGGAGCATGGTGTGGCGGTCTTTTTGTGTTCAAAGTCGTGTGATCGAGAAAGATTTCTCTATTTTCGCTTGTCTATAATCGTTATCACACCATGTGGATAGTATGCGGCTACATAATATCGAAGCCTTCACCACTCTAGAATTTATCTCACGCGTAAAATACGCGAAAACCAAGAAAGTTTTTTGATGTCTATCACTGTTTATGATCTGTGCGGCGCAGACGAAAGTCTCCGCTTTTCCCCAACTTGCTGGCGCACAAAACTAGCGCTTAATCACAAGAAGCTTGCTTTTGATGCGGTTGGTACGCCTTTTACGAAGATCAAAGAAGTTGTTAAAGGCGAAGCGAAAACTGTGCCTACCATTGTTGATGGTGGCGAAGAGATCAACGATTCATTCAAGATCGCTGTTTACCTCGATGAGAAATACCCAGACGCACCAACACTTTTCGGTAGCGCAGAAGCAATTGCCACAGCGCAATTCGTGCAAAACTGGGCAAATACACAATTGGCGCCTGTTATTGTTGGCCTGATTATCAAAGATATCCATGATGTTTTGGCTGAGCCTGATCAAAAGTACTTCCGCGAAAGCCGCGAGAAAATGATCGGTAAAACGTTGGAAGAAGTTCAAGCAGGCCGTGATGACCGTATTGAAAACTTCCGCACAGCGCTCACACCATTGCGCGCAACACTTGGCGGCCAAGCCTTTATTGGCGGTGAAAACCCAATTTATGCTGATTACATCGTATTTGGCACGCTAAAATGGTTCAACGAAATTGCTGAATTTGAGATTTTCGCAAGCGATGATCCGGTTAAAGCATGGTTTGAACGCATCGACGCGATGTACGCAGGCGTTTAGTCTTTTATACGAATTGCGCGTGTCCGCTCTTGTCGAAGGGCGGACACGGCTGTATAGAGCAGCCAATCCTTTCCCTCTTTCATTAATACAGGACGAAAACAATGGCGATTGAGCGCACATTTTCAATGATCAAGCCGGACGCAACGGCTCGTAACCTAACTGGCAAAATCACAGCGATGCTTGAAGAAGCTGGCCTCCGTGTCGTGGCTTCTCGCCGTGTTCACATGTCTTTGCGCGATGCAGAAGCATTCTACGCAGTACACAAAGACCGTCCTTTCTTCGGTGAATTGACAGAATTCATGTCTTCAGGCCCAACAGTTGTTCAGGTTCTTGAAGGCGAAAACGCGATTTTGAAAAACCGCGAAGTAATGGGTGCAACAAACCCAGCTGAAGCTGACGAAGGCACAATCCGTAAAGCGGTTGCACTTTCAATCGGTGAAAACTCAGTACACGGTTCAGATGCACCTGAAACAGCTGCTGAAGAAATCGCATTCTGGTTTGCTGGCCGCGATATCGCTGGCTAAGCCAAACTTATAGAATTTTGAAAGAGGCGGTCCATCGGGGCCGCCTTTTTTGTTTGGGGGTTATGACTTATCCCAGCGGGTGAGGGCTTCATCGTCAGCCTCTTTCGCATCAACCCACGTGCTTTCATCACCGCTTGTCAGGTGCTCTTTTTTCCAAAACGGCGCGCGGGTTTTAAGGAAGTCCATCACATATTCAGCGCCTTCAAAAGCAGCACGGCGATGGCGGGAACTGGCGGCGACCAGAACGATTGGATCGCCCGTATCCATTTTGCCAAAGCGATGGATTGCGGTGATAGCATCAAGCGGCCAGCGCTTTGCTGCGTCTTCAGCTATGCGGGTGATTTCGCGCTCTGCCATGCCGGGGTAATGATCAAGCTCTAGGGTGCTTATTGTGCCGTCTTCATTGCGACAATAGCCAGTGAAGGTGACGAGTGCGCCCACATTGGGATGATCGCTCCCTGTCATGCGTTGGCTTTCAGCATTGATATCGAACGGCTCTGATTGAATGCGAACAGTGATATCAGCCATGATCATCCACCTGTCATCGGTGGGAAGATCGCGATCTCATTGGCGCCCTTTATCGGCTCAGCGTGCTCAACGTGCTCATGATTGATGGCAGCACGAAGCGCATGGGCATTTTCAAATATCGCATATTCATCGCCGCGCGTTGCAAGCCAGGCCATAAGATCGGCAATCGTGGCGACACTATCAGGCAGCTCAACGGTTTCCTCACCAAGGCCTACTTGTTCGCGCACCCATGCAAAATAAACGAGCTTCATACTTCATCCTCAAGCAGGTGACGAAGGCCAGCGCGGAAATAATCGTAGCCCGTAATCAAAGTGACCAGTGCTGCAATCCACAAAAGAGCAATGCCCAAGTCTGTGATGAGCGGGTGAAGGGCAGGGCCTATCAAAAGCACCGCGAGTGAGATCATCTGAATAGCTGTCTTCCACTTGGCAAGCCTAGACACAGGAACGCTGGCCTGTAGTGACGCTAAAAACTCGCGCAAGCCCGAAACAGCAATTTCGCGGAACAAGATAATGACAGCCGCCCATATCGACCATGAGGCAATAACGCCAAAGGCACAAAGGCAAAGCAGACAGCCTGCAATCAGTAGTTTATCGGCGATGGGATCTAACATGCGGCCAAGCGCTGATTGCTGCGACCAAGCGCGCGCTAAATAGCCATCCAACCAATCTGTAATGCTAGCCGCAACGAACAGGATAAAGGCAATCCAGTTGCTGATCACCCCATCGATAAAGAAGCAGCCAACGACGGCTGGAACTGCCAAAATACGTCCGTAGGTCAAAAGATTAGGCAAGCTCAACGTGAGTGAACGTTCACGTGCTTTTTCGGCCAGTCTTTTGCTTTGTGTGTCATCGCTTATTGTCATGGCGTGAACTCACCAAATAACGCCGCGCATTGCAAGTGCGAAGTGACCTGCTTTGTTCAACTTCTAAGAACAAATTGGTCATAACTCGATTTTGTATCGTTCTGTGGTGCGCTCAGGCATCGAATATAATGATTTGTTAGATGGGGTTATGCTGAGGAAACTCTTGTTAGCTGCTTCACTCGTTCTTTCGACCCTAGTGCTCGTCGGCTTTGTAAATATGGCTCATATAGCTGATGTTCTGTTGTGCGTTTATTGTGGCCCAGTTTTCAACTGGGCCACAAGACCATGTTAAATCAAATAATCAACATTAAGCGTTGTCAGCAGACCATGCATTGACGGCAAACGGCGCGTCTACTTCTGTTTCTGCAATGTGGTTTGTGTAGTTGGACATTACTTTGAAGGCTGTGCCGACGATAACCTCAAAGACATTTTCTTTGCTGTATCCGGCTGCGAAGAAGGCATCGAGATCAGCTTTGGCTGGGTTGCCACGTGTTTCGTTCATAACGATTGAGAACTGACGAAGCGCTTCAAGCTTGCTGTCTGCGATGGCGCTACCCGCACGCAAGGCTTCAATCACATCAGCTGGCACACCGCTCATTTGAGAAACAGTCGTATGCGCTGCCATGCAGTATTTACACCCATTCAAACGGTTATTGGTCATCAAAATGACTTGGCGCTCAGTCTCAGAAAAATCAGATTTCCCGAACAGGCCCGCAAGCTTCATGTAAGCTTCAAGCATAACAGGGGATTCAGCCATATTGCCAAGAAGGTTTGGCACGAATTGATATTTCCCCTTGGCACCTTCGAGAAAAGGTTTCGCAGATTCAGGAGCAGATTCAATCGTGTGGGTCGTAAAGTCAGTCATAAAAGGGAGGCCTCAAAGTTTAGTTTAGTAAGGCGTCCTTTGTTGCATGATTTGGTAGGGTGTGGGGGAACAATTTGGTGATTGGGGGGAGAAGTTCTGGCTTGATTTTGTTGCGTGGTAATTCGCGAAATAGGGTGTGAGGCGTCAGGCTTTTTAGGTGGAAAATCCAAAAGGGACCGATCATAAGATCGATCCCTTTCTTCTAAACCTAGTATGAGGTTTCTTTAGTATTCGTTGTGTCCAAAGGAGGGTGATAGAGGGTTTCAAGTGTTTTACACGGCCCAAGGCGATGAGATTTTTTATGCTCCCTAGAAAAAGGCCTTGTTGGGCCAATGGTTGTTGCGAATCTGACTTTGAGAAAATTAGTCATATGAACCATTTCAAAAAGTCGTTGTTATGAATCCAATAATCACATGTTTTTTATTGTATGTAAGCTACATAATTTGGTAGGAACATGTTCAGGTTACTATTTTTGTATTTATATTTTTACGAATATTTGGGGTTGATATGGGGACATATGCAACACAAGATTTTTTGAGCAAAATCTTAGGTGCGCAGACAAGTCGCGATACTTGGATGGCTATTGAAGGTCATTTTACTGATCTGGGATTTGATGTCGTAAATTTTGGCGTCGTCGATACATTAACGGGTTTGCCCCGAGGGTTCTTTACCAATATGAGCGATGAATGGATGCGCCTGTATGCAGAGCGATATGGCGGTGTTGATCCAATGGTGCGTTATGCGCTCGAATCTGACGACAACCTTCTTTATTGCTCCAAAACAATCGACAAACTTCCGGGCCTAGATAACCCTCTTGCACGAGAGATGCTTAACGAAGCCGCGAATTTTGGGTTACGTTGTTCCTATGAAACGCCATTTCGCCAAAATTACCCCGGACAAGCCGTAGCCTTTAATCTTGGTAGCAGTTTGGAGACTGATGATTTTCTACCTTTCTTCGCGGAGATTGAAGAAGACGTGGTGCTTGCAACCTCTCTAGCGCAAAGTTTCATGCCGAAACTTCTTTTTGAGCGTCGTGGGATGGAAAATTGGGTGCCACTAAATGACGACGCTCAACGGCTAACAGTTCGAGAGCTTGAAACATTAAACTGGCTTGCAAATGGTCTTCGTGTTGACCGTATCGCGCATAAGATGAACATTACAAACGACACGGTAAATTTTCATATCAAGTCAATCAAACAGAAATTAAATGCGAAAACCCGCGAGCATGCGATCGCGATTGGGTTTATTGAAAACCTTATTCGTTAGTTTTGTGAAGGCGATTGAGATTTATATGCCTCAATTCACCCCGCATTAAAAAACCCATAAATCACCTGCGCCGTGGCCTCATTTATCCCGTCCACCTCAAGTAAATCATCAATCCCAGCACGGCTTACCCCCTTGGCGGAACCGAAGTGCTTTAACAACGCTCGTTTCCTCTTCGGACCGATACCCTCAATCTCATCGAGCGGGTTTTTGATCATGTCTTTTTTGCGCTTGGCGCGGTGGGTGCCTATGGCGAAGCGGTGGGCTTCGTCGCGGAGGCGTTGCACGAAATAGAGCACGGCGTCGCGCTCTGGCAGCATGAAGGGTTCGCGATCTGGCATGTGGAAGCGTTCGCGGCCTGCGTCCCGTTCCACGCCTTTGGCAATGCTCACCAGCGGCACGTCGGTTACGCCCAGTTCTGCGAAGGTTTCTTGCACGGCGCTCAGTTGTCCTTTGCCGCCATCAATCACCACAAGGTCGGGCCATCCCGTTGCATCCTCGTTGGAAGGGGCGGGCGCGTCTTCATCTTGGTTGGTTGATGTTTTCTCGCGCGGTTCGTCTTTGATGAGGCGTTGAAAGCGGCGGCGCAGCACTTCGCGCATCATGCCGTAATCATCACCCGGTTCGATGCTCTCGTCTTTAATGTTGAACTTGCGATATTGCCCTTTCACGAACCCTTCCGGCCCCGCGACAATCATGCCGCCGACAGCATTGGTGCCCATAATGTGCGAGTTATCATAAACCTCGATACGGCGCGGCATTTCTTCAAGGCCGAAGACCTCGCGCACGCCTTCAAGGAGTTTCAATTGGGTGGAGCTTTCAGCAAGCTTGCGCTCTAACGCCTTGCGGGCGTTGTCTGTCGCGTCTTGCACCACCTCGCGCTTTTCACCGCGCTTTGGCACGAGAACCGTGACCTTGTGCTCACTCTTCCCCGTCAGGGCTTCTTGAAGCAGCTCACGCTCGTCAAAATCAACGCCTAACAGAATTTGGCGCGGGCAGGGCTTGTCGTCATAAAACTGGGCTAGAAAGGCGCTGAGGATGGTGTCAGGTGTGTCGCTCTTATCAACGCGCGGGAAATAGGCGCGGTTGCCCCAGTTTTGCCCTGTGCGGAAGAAGAACACCTGCACACAAGCTTGCCCGCCTTCTTGGTGGATCGCGAAGACGTCGGCTTCTTCAATCGTTTGCGGATTGATGCCTTGGTGACTTTGGATCACGGAGAGCGAGGAGAGGCGGTCGCGGTAGATGGCGGCTTGTTCAAAATCGAGACGCTCGGAGGCTTCTTCCATTTGTGCCGCGAGTTTCTTTTTGATGGTGCTTGATTTGCCTGAGAGAAAATCTTCGGCGGATGAGACAAGGTCACGGTAATTATCAGTGCTGATTTCGCCTGTGCAGGGACCAGAACAGCGTTTGATTTGATAAAGCAAGCATGGACGCGAGCGGCTGTCATAAACGCTGTCTGTGCAAGAGCGCAGCAAGAACGCTTTTTGTAGCGAGTTGATGGTTTTATCCACGGCCCAAGCGGCTGCAAACGGCCCGAAGTAACGGCCCTTGCGTTGTCGAGCGCCGCGATGCTTGGTGATTTGCGGTGCTTCATGGTCTTTTGAAATGAGAATATAGGGAAACGACTTATCGTCCCGCAAAAGCACATTGAAACGCGGGCGGAAGCGTTTGATCAGATTTGCTTCAAGAAGTAGCGCCTCGGTCTCTGTCTTCGTGGTGACAAATTCCATCGTCGCGGTTGCCTGCACCATGCGAATGATGCGCGTGGAAAGGCCATTTGGCTTGGTGTAGTTTGAAACCCGTTTTTTGAGCGAGCGTGCTTTGCCCACATAAAGCACATCACCCTCATCGTTGATCATGCGATAAACGCCAGGGGCATTTGGCAAGCGTGTGACGAAATCAGCAATAATCGCCGCGCCAGTTTTTAGCGTGCGTTCAATGCCTTCTTCGTTTTGGACTACATATTCGGTTTTGTCATTCACTCAGCTATGCCTGCAACATCTGGGGTTTCCCATGCCAAATGTTGCCCACCATCAAGACAAATCATCTGGCCAGTGATTGATGGTGTCTCGACAAGATAGCGTATTGTGTTGCCAAATTCTTCTAGCTCAGCACCTTTTTTCAACAAGATACCGTCAAGCTGCGCCTGAAAGTCCTCAGGGGACTGTCTGGCGTTTTGAATGGTGGGGCCGGGGGAAATGGCGTTGACGCGAATATTGGGCGCGAGAGACTGCGCAAGTGTGCGTGTTGCCACCCATAGAGCGCTCTTGGTGAGCTGGTAGCTATAAAACTCAGGCGTAATCTTCAAAACACGTTGATCAATGATGTTGACCACATTGCCCGCCATACCGTCTGGCAATTGCTTGACGAAAGCTTGGACCAGAAACGACGGCGCTTTTAGGTTGATGGCCATATGCATGTCCCATACGGCTTCGCTCGTAGAGGCAATCTCGTCAGCTTCAAAGATAGAAGCATTGTTGACAAGTAGGTCGATCGGGCCAAGGGCTTCAACCGCTTCAGGCACGATACCTTGAACAGCGTCGTGATTACCAAGGTCTGCAACAACCACATGGGCTTTGCCGCCTTTAGCACGAATGCGCTCGGCAAGGTCGTTGCCAGCTGCAGCCGATGAATTGCAATGAATGGCGAGTGTCCATCCGTTTGCGGCTAGGTTTTCTGAAATGGCAAGGCCAATGCGCTTCGCGCCGCCTGTTATGAGGGCTGTTTTGATTGGGGTAGACATTTAAGCCTCCATATAAAACACAGACACCATGTAGGCCGCGTAAGCCAAGAGCATGAGCGCGCCAAATCGACGTCTGATCGGAATGCAGAAAAAGACGAAGGGCAGCAAGAACACCGATGCAGCAACCATAACCCAAATATCAAAGTTGATCATGCGTTCTGGGGCGCTGATTGGCGTTACGAGCGCCGTCGTGCCGATGATCGCCAAGATGTTGAATACGTTAGAGCCAATCACATTACCCATCGCAAGTTCAGTATGACCTTTGCGGGCAGCAATAAGCGCTGTTACCAATTCTGGGAGCGAGGTGCCAAGTGCAATAATTGTCAAGGCGATGGCCGCTTCTGACACTTCAAAGATACGCGCAATACCAATTGCACCATCAATGGCCAAATGGCCTCCCAACGGCAAACCGATAATGCCTACAACCAAAAAACCAATTGCAAGCCCAAGGCTGTTGGTCTTTCCGTCAACTTCATCAAGTGGGTCTTCAACCTCGATGCCTTTAGCGCGCTGAGCTTTTGAAAAGCGTACGCTGTCCGCCAAAAAGACCACAAGCAAAGAAAGCAAGATGATGCCGTGGATATAGGTAAATGGCTGAAACCAGAAGCAGACGATGAAAACAACGGTGACAATCACCATAAAGACTGCGTTACGAACAGAACCTTCACCACCGCAGGGAATAGCCTTGATAAGGGCAGGCATGCCGAGCACCAACAAAACATTGGCGACATTACTGCCAACCACATTACCGATGGAAATTTCACCATGTCCCGTCAAAGCGGCTTTAAGAGAGATCACTAGTTCAGGAGCAGAGGTGCCAAAAGCAACGATGGTCAGACCAATAACGATGCTTGGGATGCCAAAGCGTTCTGCCAAAGAAACGGCACCACGCACAAGGATGTCGCCTGCAATGATCAATATCACGAAGCCGGCAATGAGATAGAGCGCGAATTCCATGTAGGGCTAAGATCCTGAGTGAGCTAAAGAGAGCCAGTTGTTTGACCCACCAATCTAACAATTGGCTTATAACTTAATATAGGAAGCTTTCAACTCCTTCCCATAAAAATGTCAGCAATAGCCGAAAGTTATCCTAATTCAGTTGTGTATTATTCGACAGGAAACACTTGAGGCCAGTCATCGTTCTTGCCATCGCAGTCGTCTTTTGCGTGGAACGAGACCATTTTGAAGCCGTATTCGCCCCATTTCCAAAGGCCAGTCATGCCGCAATCTCCCGCGCCATGGCCTTTATGGACCATGAAAAGCTCTTTAGTTTCTTGATCAAAATTCACATTTGTCAGGCGATCTGTTCCAATCCAGCCTGTAAAGCCTGAATAAACGGCCCATTGCTGGCGCTTCGCCGCTTTTGTCTCATGGTCAATGACATAGACATTGAAGGTGACGTTGTACGCGTGCGCGGAGCAGGGAACGACGGCGACTGAATTTTTATCATCAAGCGTGCTAATTGCCGTGCCAAGCGCATAACTTGCCGCGCCATCAATATCGCATTCTTCGCGGTCTTTGGTTCTTTCGTGTTCTGCTTCGGCGATTCTAGCAATATCTATCGGTTCATTGCTTTTTGGGCTTTCAGAGTTTTTAGGCGCTTTGGCTACAACGCGGTCACCTGTCGGAGGTCCAGCAATGCGCGGGGAACCGAGCCGTTGTTGCTTGTCATCAATATACAAAAGGGCAGCTGATAGCCCATTGAGCGAATAGCTTGCCTCGATACGTTGGGTCGTCCCATTGCTGAATGAGGCAAACATCCGCCGACTTTCAATCATGCGGCGAAACAACGGTTGCAGCGAGGCTGAATTGACAAGGTGAAATCGGTTTGAACTACCGAAAGTCGCAAAATCACGCTTTGGGGAAAGGCGGTTGGTGCGTTGGCCTGCTATTCGCAGCTGTGTTGGCCTCAAGATTGGGCTGGCAGATTCATCCAGTTCAACCGAAATTTCCCAAACCGCATTACCCTTTAACAAGCGAGCAATACGCAATGGGCCAGCCATTTTCTTGGTATCACTAGTGCTTGCTTCGCAATAGTCTGCCTCATCGCAGGAAACAGACCAGTCTTTAAAATTTGCGTCTTGTGCTTTTGCTGGCAGGCTCATGCCAAGCCCGACCAAGAGGGCAAGGACGGCAGTCTTGTTTGAAAGGGTGAACATTCTTATCGCCTTTAGAACGGCGCTTTCAATGAACGGCAATTGGCGCCATGTTCGCGTTCGAAATCATGCCCGATGACACAATACTCAACGCCCCAACCAAGGGAGGCCAAGCCTTCGTGTTCTTGTATAAGGTAGAACATGCTTGGGTGCTTGCCGCTTGTTAGATGAACATGTGCTTTGCAAAAACGACGGTCGTTTTGATCTGTTGGATTCGATACAAAGGACGTCTCACGGACATGTTCAATCTCTGTGAATGCAGTTTTAGGGTCATTATAGCGGATATTGATCTTGGCGAATTTCTTGGTGATCTTTTTCAAGACTTTTGCATCATCACACTGAGGAACTTTGCCTTCACCTTTCAGGCCAGCCTCAACTTTTGGCGGATCGGAATAATCAGCAAAAGCGCTGCTGCTGCTAATGATAAGGGCCGTTGCTAAAAACAACTTTGAAATTTGCATGGCAATATCCAACTTTTATAGAGTCGCAACAAAATGCGACAGGCAACATGATTGGTCAATAGCGTAAATTGAGACCTTTGAACAATTGATTATAAAGCGCCAAATAGGAACATCGCTTGGTTTCGTGCGAAAAATGGTTATGTTCTATTGTCACCTTAATCTGTTTGAGAATACGGTGATTCTATAAGGCATTGTAATGAATAAGAATGTTGATCCTCGCACAATTTCCAGCACTTGCCCGCACGATTGTCCGTCGACTTGTGGATTGAAAATTGACCTCGATGAAAACGAGCAGATTTCGCGGGTGCGCGGAGCAGCCGAAAATACCTACACGGCAGGCGTTATTTGCGCCAAAGTATCGCGCTATGCCGAGCGTGTGCACCATCCTGACCGTCTGACCAAGTCTTACAGACGCGTTGGTGCGCGTGGTGACGGTGAATTTCAAGAATTAGCTTTTGAAGATGCATTGGACGAAGTTGCCGAAGCTTTTTTGAAAGCCACAGAGAAATATGGTGCTGAAACCATCTGGCCTTATTATTTCGCAGGCACAATGGGGTTGGTTCAACGCGATTGCATCAATCGGTTCCGTAATGTTCTGGGTTATTCCAAACAACATTCAACCATTTGCACCACGCCCGCCTTTGCAGGTTATGCGGTTGGTACGGGCAGGCTTGGCGGCGTAGACCCGCGCGAGATGGCTCAATCTGATTGTATTGTTATTTGGGGAACCAACCCAGTTACAACGCAGGTCAACGTTATGACCCACGCGATAAAGGCACGCAAAGAACGCGGCGCGAAAATTGTGGTGGTCGATATTTATGAAACCGGCACAATGAAACAGGCCGATCATAAAATCATCATCAGGCCTGGAACAGATGGCGCATTGGCCACTGCCTTAATGCATATCTTATTCCGCGATGGCCATGCAGATTGGGACTTTCTTGAAAAGTTCACCGATGACCCGCGCGGTTTTGAAAAGCACCTGAAAGACAAAACGCCCGAATGGGCAGCGCAGATTACAGGTTTGGATGTAGCAACCATTGAAGAGCTTGCGCTTCTCCTTGGCAAAACTAAAAAATCCTTCTTCCGCATCGGTTACGGTTTTTCACGCCAGCAAAACGGCATCGTCAACATGCATGCTGTCACCTCAATTCCAGCGGTAATGGGCGCTTGGCAGTATGAGGGCGGCGGCGCGCTGTTATCTAATTCTGGTGCCTATCCCATCAACAATGATGTTATCCAAGGCAACGAACTTGCGAAAGATAATCGCCGCAGTCTCGATCAATCTCGTATCGGCGCGGTATTGTGTGGGGAAGAGGCGGATCTTTATGGCGGGCCGCCTGTGACTGGCCTGTTTATCCAAAACACCAACCCCGCTCTTGTGGCGCCCGATCTTCGAAAGGTCAAAGAGGGCTTTATGCGCGATGATCTGTTCGTCTGCGTCCATGAGCAATTTATGACGGAAACAGCAGAGCTTGCTGATATTGTCCTGCCTGCAACGATGTTCACAGAGCATGATGATATTTACCGAAGCGGTGGTCATACTCATATGTCTCTGGGTTTAAAGGGCATGGAGCCGCCTGAGGGGTGCCGATCGAATTATGAGGTTGTCACTGGTCTAGTGCAACGTCTTGGCATAGACGACCCAGAATTTAAGCTGACCGCTCGCGAGCACGTCGATAAAATCGTCAAAACGGCGAACCTTCCAGGTGTTGATGCGATTGAGAATGATCCGTGGCAAGATTTACTAAAAGACAAGGACCGCGCTCATTACAAAGATGGCTTTGCTTGGCCTGATGGTAAGTATCGTTTCAAGCCGAAATGGGATGATGTGACACCTAACTTCAAATCGCCTGAGCGGATGGGAAAAATGGGCGCCCATGATGAGATGCCTGAATGGCCAGACCATTGGGCGGTGAATGAGACGCGTGATGAGGCGCATCCTTTTGATCTTGCGACATCGCCTGCACGCCAGTTTTTGAATTCGTCATTCACCGAAACGCCAACAGGCCAAAAACGCGAAGTGCGTCCAACATTGATGATCCATCCTGATGATGCGGCGACCTATAATATTGCAAATGACGATGAAGTAATTGTCGGTAATGAGCTGGGCGAAGTGACCTTGCACGCTAAGCTTTTTGACAAGCTCGTTCCATCAACATTGATTGCAGAAGGTATCTGGCCAAACAAGGCGCATGTGAAGGGTGAGGGGATCAATACATTGATCACCGCGCGTCCTGTTGCACCCTTTGGTGGCGCCTCGTTTCACGATTGTAAAGTGTGGCTTAAGCGGGCCATATAATCGGGGCGGATGGTTCGCTCTCGCCGTCAATGAAAACACGCTGGCCGTCGACTGTCGCACGGCCACTTGCAAACCACTCTAGCGCCTTTGGATAGATTTGATGCTCCATCGTGATGATGCGGCTTGCGAGCGTGTCTGCGCTATCATCTTGCAAAATCGGCACGACGGCTTGAACGACGATTGGGCCTTCATCCAACCCCTCATCAACCACATGCACTGTGCAGCCAGAAAAGCGTGCGCCTGCATCAATGGCGCGTTGGTGAACATCAAGCCCTGTGAAGGACGGGAGCAGCGATGGATGGATGTTTAAAATGCGGTTTGGCCACTTGCGCACAAACTCTGGGGTGAGGATACGCATGAAGCCTGCAAGGCACACAAGTTGAATCTCTTCCTCAACTAAAACAGCATGAATCGCTTCATCAAAAGCTTCACGATTAGCATAAGCTTTATGATCTAAGTGCTTTGTTTTGATTCCATTATTTTTCGCGCGCTCCAACCCATAGGCATCCGCCTTGTTTGATAGGACCAGAGCAATCTCTGCTGGGTGATTCTCTGTCTCAGCTGCTTGAATCAAAGACTGAAGATTGCTTCCGCTGCCTGAAATCAGAACGGCAACGCGCGTTTTGCCCGAGTTGTTATGAGGCGCGGCATTCATTAAAGGATTGACCCTTTATAAGTCACAGCCTCGCCGTCGCGTGGTTTGAGCGAGCCAATTTTCATCGCTGTCTCACCCTGTTTTTCAAGCGCTTGAATCAAAGTATCAGCTTGCGAATTTGCGACAACCAGCACCATGCCAACACCACAATTGAAGGTGCGAACGAGCTCGGTCCAGTCCATACCACCCGCTTCAGATAGCCACTTAAACACAGGCGGAAGCGTGATTTTATCAAGGTCAATTTCAGCGCTCAAACTGTCTGGAAGAACGCGTGGAATGTTCTCCGTCAGGCCACCGCCCGTAATATGCGCAAGCGCTTTTAAGGCACCTGTTTCACGCATTACATTAAGCACAGGTTTTACGTAAATCTTGGTCGGCGTTAAAAGGGCTGCACCCAATGTTTGGCTTTCATCAAACGGGGCAGGTGCCTTCCAATCAAGGTTATGATTAGCGACAAGTTTGCGCACAAGCGAGAAGCCGTTTGAGTGGACGCCAGATGAAGCAAGGCCGATCAGTGTGTCACCGTCTTGAATGTCACCGCGCGGCAACAATGCGTCACGCTCAGCAGCGCCAACGCAGAAGCCAGCAAGGTCATAATCTCCACCTTGATACATGCCCGGCATCTCAGCCGTTTCACCGCCAATGAGGGCCGCACCAGATTGGCGACAACCATCAGCAATACCAGCAATGATTTCGGCTGCTTGGTTTTCTTCCAGTTTCCCTGTGGCAAGATAATCAAGGAAGAACAGCGGCTCAGCACCTTGCACGATCAGGTCATTGACGCACATGGCAACAAGATCAATCCCGACGGTGTCATGGATGCCTGTATCAATGGCAATCTTCAACTTCGTACCGACGCCATCATTGGCCGCAACCAAGATTGGGTCTTTGAAACCTGCCGCTTTAAGATCGAATAAACCGCCGAAGCCGCCAAGGTCTGGGTTGGAACCCGGCCGTGCTGTGGACTTAACCATCGGCTTAATACGGTCAACCACCGCGTTGCCCGCATCAATATCAACGCCTGCATCGGCGTAGGTTAGTCCAGTTGTTTTGTTGTTATCGCTCATATGCCTGCCCGATTGCCTGCTCGGTTAAAAGTCTTTTGCGGGTGTGAAAGCTTATATTGGGCTTGAGTGCAAGGGTATCTCGATAAAATGCCCGTAATTCACGGTTTCCTCGTCACTTCTCATCAATTTGATTGCGGGAGGGCGCGTTTTCTTGACGCTTGTCATAGCGCAGGATAGATCATTTGGTGAGTATTGTTAGAGAGGAAATAGAATGGCGTGGCAGCGGCAAGCAATTTGGTGGGCTTTATTCTTCGTATCTTTCCTCGGTTTCATCTATTTGTTTTCCGATATCCTACTGCCTTTTGTTGCAGGGATGATTCTTGCCTACATTCTTGATCCGGTTGCCGACAAATTGGAAGACATGGGCTTGAGCCGGATGGCGGCAACGTCGACTATTTTGCTATTCTCGCTTTTGGTTTTTATCCTCGCACTTCTCATTATCGTTCCATTGCTAAGCAAGCAGATGGGAGATTTTATCGAGCAAATTCCGGCCTACATCAAATCGCTGCAAGCATTCTTGGTGTCAGATACGGTTATGCGGGTAACGCAGTTTTTGCCAGTTGAAGCGGATGATTTGCAGGGATACGTCGGCAATTTTGTCGATGATGGTGCACGTTGGTTATCGCGCCTTTTAGGATCGTTGTTGAGTGGTGGGCAGGCGTTGCTTGGTATTATTTCACTGTTTGTTATCACGCCTGTCGTCGCATTCTACCTTTTGTTTGATTGGGATAACATGGTGGCGCGGATAAACAGCTGGCTCCCGCGCGAACATGCCTCGACGATTAGAAAACTCATGGCAGAAATGTCCGATATGATTGCGGGCTTCCTCCGTGCTCAGGGTTTGGTTTGTGTGATCTTGGGCATTTTTTACGCCATTGCGCTCAGCCTAACTGGGCTAAATTTTGGTTTGCTGATTGGTCTTGGCATCGGTCTGGTTAGCTTTATTCCCTTCATCGGCGCGATTCTTGGATTGTTGTTATCCATGAGCGTGGCGCTTGCGCAGTTCTTGCCTGAGCAAAACTACATAATGATTGCGGTTGTCGGTGGTGTTTTTGTGGTTGGTCAGTTTTTTGAAGGCAATATTCTACAGCCACGCATCTTAGGTAATCATGTGCAGCTTCACCCCGTTTGGTTGATGTTTGCCTTGTTCGCATTTGGGTCACTTTATGGTTTCGTTGGCATGTTGATTGCTGTACCTACTGCTGCATGTATCGGGGTGCTGGTTCGCTTCGCTATGCGGCGCTATCTAACTAGTGAACTCTATCTTGGCCCCAACTCGAATTCCGACGGCATTTAAGTTTGAGATTTTAATCGCTCATGATAGCTAAAGCACAAGTTCAACTAACACTGGATTTGCCTTTTGAGGAGGCGATGGGCGTGGACGACTATATCGTCGCTGCGCCCAATGAGCGTGCCTATGATTTCATTTCTAACTGGCCTGAATGGTCCGCAAATGTCGCGGTGCTATGCGGTCCATCGGGGTCTGGCAAAACCCATCTTGCAAATATTTGGGCAAACCTTGCTGGTGCGCGTCAGCACAAAGCAAAGAATTTGACCCTTGATCTCATCCCTGACTGGTTAGAGAGCAACGCGCTTGTTTTGGAAGATGTGCAGGCCAGTGGGTTTGATGAAGCAGCCCTTTTCCATCTGGTCAATGCGGTACGCGGCAGTTCCGCTCATTTGCTCATTACGGCGGATGAACCCTTTACAAACTGGGGGCTAAAAACGGCTGATCTCACGTCTCGTTTACGGGCTGCCTTGCCCATAGATATAACCTTGCCAGATGACACGCTCATGCGTCAGGTTTTCGTTAAGCAATTTTCCGATCGGCAAATAAATATTGAACCAAATGTGATAGATTATCTCCTATTGCGAATAGAGCGCTCACTCAATGCGGTGAGAGAAGTCGTGAATGTGCTGGATGAGGCGGCCTTTTCCAAAGGCCGACCAATCACAAAACGCTTTGCAGCGGATGTGCTTGAGTTCTAATCCACCCGTCATTTTCACGCCTTATGGCTTTGCTAAAGCTGCTGCGAATTTATTTATTTCGCTGGCCTTGAGATGATGGATGAGAATAAATTGGACCTAGAAAATACACCCCTGACACAAGCCGCTGGCATGTTCGAATTGGAACAATCGGGTGGTGAGGGTGCTGATGATGCAGCTTTAGATGCATCTTGGTTTGATAAGCCTGAGCGTTTCATCAATCGCGAATTGTCGTGGCTTCAGTTTAATAAACGCGTTTTGGAAGAGGCGGCCAACGAGCGTCATCCGCTGCTAGAGCGCATACGTTTTCTTTCTATATCAGCCAACAACCTCGATGAATTCTTTATGGTCCGTGTTGCAGGCCTTATGGGGCAACTGCGGGCAGGTATCGACACATTGAGTGATGATGGTCTGACACCGCAGGCTCAACTGGCCCTCATTTTTGAAGAGGCGCGCGGCCTTGTTGATGCACAACAGGAACGATGGGCCGCCCTTCAGCCGGAACTTTTTGCCGAAGACATTCTTATTGTGAAGCCTGAAGAACTGAACAAAGCAGACCATGTTTGGCTTGAAGACTTCTTCATGGAATCAATCTTTCCAATGCTGACCCCATTGGCCGTAGATCCCGCCCATCCTTTCCCGTTTATTCCGAACCTTGGTTTCTCACTGGTTCTTAACTTGAGCCGTGACCGTGATGATCAGCAAATGATCGCACTCCTGCGTGTGCCGCCGTCTATTGATCGGTTCTTGCAGCTGCCAGCAAGTGAAGGGCAGGCGACCCGCTTGTTCCGTGTGGAAGAGGCAATCAGTCTCTTTATCGATAAGCTTTTTCCAGCTCATACGGTGACTGCAAAAGGTGCTTTCCGTGTGGTGCGTGATTCCGATATTGAGATTGAAGAAGAAGCCGAAGACTTGATGCAGGTTTTTGAGACTGCGCTAAAACGTCGTCGTCGAGGCGTTGCCATCCGATTGGAAATCGAAGCGGCTGCGCCGCCTGCCTTGCGCGAATTTGTGGCGAAGGAGCTATCGGTTCGTGAAGGAAATATCAGTGTCATGCCGGGCATGTTGGCCTTAAATGACTTGGCAGAACTTACAAAGCTAGACCGCCCCCAGCTTAAATTTACCCCTTATACCCCACGCTTTCCTGAGCGGGTGCGGGAGGCTAATGGTGATTGCTTCGCGGCTATCCGCGAAAAGGATATGATTGTTCATCACCCGTATGAATCATTTGACGTTGTGTTGCAGTTTTTACGGCAAGCAGCAGCAGACCCTGATGTGATGGCGATCAAGCAAACGCTTTATCGAACTTCCAACAATTCACCCATCGTTGCAGCGCTCGTTGAGGCGGCTGAATCTGGCAAGTCTGTCACCGCCCTGATTGAACTGAAGGCGCGTTTTGATGAAGAGGCCAACATTAAATGGGCCAACCAATTGGAACGGGCAGGGGTGCAGGTGGTTTATGGCTTCTTAGAGCTTAAGACCCACGCCAAGCTTTCTTATGTCGCAAGGCGTGAAGGCGATAAGATTGTCTCTTATTGCCACTTGGGCACTGGCAACTATCACCCAATTACCGCACGGGTATATACAGACCTCTCACTCTTCACGGCTAACCCTGCGATTGCACGCGATGTGACGCGGGTTTTCAATTTCATTACGGGTTACGCAGAACCGCAAGATCTTGATCTTTTGGGTGTGTCTCCCTTCTCCGCTAAGTCGAAGATTTTGGGCTACATACAAGATGAGTGTGAACACGCGAAAGCGGGGCGTCCGGCGCAAATTTGGATGAAGATGAATTCGCTGGTTGATCCAGAAATCATCGACGCGCTTTATAAAGCGAGTGCTGCCGGTGTGATGATTGAGCTTGTGGTGCGCGGCATTTGTTGTTTGCGCCCGGGTGTTGAAGGTTTGTCTGAAAACATACGCGCTTTCTCAATTGTTGGACGGTTTTTAGAACATTCCCGAATCTATTGTTTTGGTCGTGGCCAAGGTCTGCCGTCAAAGGAAGCGCATGTTTATATCAGTTCAGCTGACATGATGCCGCGCAATTTGCATCGGCGGGTGGAAACCCTTGTGCCAATTACCAATGAGACTGTGCATCAACAGGTCTTGGATCAAATCATGGTCGCAAATCTTCTGGATAACCAGCAAAGCTGGGAAATATTAAGCGACGGTAGTGCAAAACGGGTTGACGTGTTGCGCGGAGATGAGCCTTTTGATAGCCAACATTATTTCATGACTAATCCGAGTCTATCAGGCCGTGGCCAATCTCTCGAAAAACAACCTCCGCTCACCATATAGCAACTGCACCATGTCTAAATCTGAACGCTTGGAAGTACTACCTCATGCGCCTAGCCGCATCGCGGGTTATGGCCCTATATCGGTAATCGATATTGGCTCAAACTCTGTTCGCCTTGTTTGCTATGAGCGCTTATCCCGTTCGCCGACCCCAATATTCAATGAAAAAGCCCTTTGCGGCCTTGGTAGTGGGCTCGCTCTGACAGGTAAGTTGGAGGAAGACGCGATTGAAGCGGCCATTGCTGCCATTCACCGTTTTAAGGGAATTTCAGACCAACTCGCAGCCGCTCAACTCATCGTTCTAGCAACCGCTGCGGCACGCGATGCTAGCAATGGTGACGAGTTCATTGAGCGTGTTGCCGAAATCGCAGACACCGAACCGCTAGTCCTCACAGGTAACGATGAAGCGCTCTACTCTGGCTATGGCATATTAAGCGGCATCTACCGCGCTGATGGTGTGATGGGCGATATGGGCGGCGGCAGCTTAGAAATTGCGGATGTATCTCGTGATGTCATCGGAGAAGGAAAAACCTTCCCGCTCGGTGGTTTGCGCCTTCAAGATGTTTCCAAAAAATCACCGAAAAAAGCTTTGTCTTTGGCGCGGGATGATTTGAAGAATAATCAAATTCTGAAAGCCGGTAAAAACCGCTCTTTTTACGCCATTGGTGGCACATGGCGGTCTCTTGCAACGCTACATATGAGGCAGAACAAATACCCGCTTAGTGTCCTGCATCACTACGAAGTATCAGCCAAGAAAATGGCGAAGTTCTGCGATCAGGTCGTCCATGCAAAGCTTGATGAGCTTGATGAAATTGACCAAGTCTCCAAAAATCGCGCACCACTTATACAATATGGCGCTGCGGTATTGCTTGCGATCATTGAGGAAATGAAGCCTGAGAAGGTGGTGATCAGTGCACTCGGCATTCGTGAAGGCGTACTTTACGAGCAGCTAGACGACAATATTCGCGCACAAGATGGTTTGATTGAGGGTGCACGAGAGCTATCCCATCTACGTTCTCGTTCGCCAGAAAATGCGGTTGAACTGATTGATTGGACTTGCTCGCTGTATCGCATCATTGGTTGGCGATTGGATGGCGAATTGCTTCGTTGGCAACAAGCCGCCTGTTTGTTGAGTGATGTTGGTTGGCGTGCCCATCCAGATTATCGCGGCGAGCAGAGTGTGAATATGATTGCCCATGCAGCCTTTGTCTCAATCGATCATCCAGCCCGCGCGTTTATTGCTTTGTCTGCCTATTTCAGACATGAGGGCCAATTGAACGATGATGCTTTGCCGAGTGTGGCGCAGCTTTTGGACGAAGAACAACGTCGTCGTGCTCGCCTAAACGGTGTTTTGTTCCGCCTTGCTCATTTGGTTTCAGCTTCTATGCCCGGTGCGTTGCTTAAGAGTGAATTCATCATGGAAGACGACACCGTGATCTTCCGCATTGATGAAGATCAAGCGGGGCACGTTGGAGAACGCTTGTTAAAACGGTTGTCTCAGATAGAAAAAATCATCGGTATTAAAACCAAAATTCGCGTTGGCGATTGGTCTTAATTTTTGTCGCTAGTCATCCGACTTTGTCGCGACAACGCGTTTTCCTTTGATCTTCAAGCCCATCTCACCGCGTTTGATGGAAAGGGCCGCCTCACCAAACAATTGGCGGCGCCAGCCTTTTAGGGCAGCAACATCCGCGTCGTCATCACAGGCGATTTGTTCCAAATCATCCACAGTAGCAATCACCTTGGCTGCTACAGCATGATGTTCGCTTGTCATTTTCAAAAGAACTTTGAGCAAATCAACCACCGCACCAGAGCCTTCTGGTGACGCGCGGCCTTTTGGAATGGCTGGCAAATCCTCTTTCGGGATTGCCATTGCTCTTTGAACGGCTGCTAGAATTGATTCTGCCGTGCGTGATTTTTCAAAGCCTTTTGGAATACTGCGCAAGCGCCCAAGAGCATTTACACTGGCAGGCTGCTGGGCGGCGAGTTCATAAATGGCATCGTCTTTTATAATGCGGCCACGTGGCACGTCGCGACGTTGTGCTTCTGCTTCGCGCCATGCTGCGAGTTCTTTCATAACCGCCAGCTCAATCGGTTTGCGCACCCGAAGCTTCATGCGCTTCCATGCGTTTTCAGGCTTGATATGATAGGTATCAACCGAGGTCAAAACCGCCATTTCCTCAGAAACCCAAGAGGAGCGCTCTTGTTCTTCAAGGTTGGCTTTGAGCGACATATAGACATCGCACAAATGGGTCACATCAGCTGCTGCATAATCAAGCTGTCGTTCAGAGAGCGGGCGCAGCGTCCAATCAGTAAACCTTGATGACTTATCAACTCTGTGGCCGGTAATGCGAAATACCAGCTGGTCATAGCTGATAGAATCGCCAAATCCACAAACCATCGCGGCAACCTGACTGTCGAATAGTGGGTTAGGGATGATGCTTGCAAGATTGTGAATGATTTCTACGTCTTGGCGCGCTGCGTGAAAAACTTTCACCACGGCTTCATTGCTCATCAATTCAAAAAAAGCACCAAGATCAAGGTCTTCCGCCAACGGATCGACAATAACATCGTAGCCCGGTATCGCCATTTGGATCAGGCAAAGTTTGGGTCGGTAAGTTGTCTCGCGAAGAAATTCGGTATCTACCGTTACAAACTCGGAGTTTTTAAGCTTATCGCATGCAACAATAAGTGCATCAGTCGTAGTAATCATTTCCATGGTAAATATATAGACCAAAATTTATCACTTGTCGCGTTGAACTGCGGTGTTAACGCGCTATTGGCGAAATATTTCCCCGAACTGGTTCATAGATCACTTAAACGGCGGCTTTTCCTTGACAAATCAAGCCGTGCGGTGCACCTCACGGCACAAGGAAATTAGTCAATTTGGGAACAATTATCATGCATCGCTACCGTAGCCACACATGCGGCGATTTGAGAGCCACAAATGCCGGAGAAGAAGTCCGCCTTTCAGGTTGGGTTCACCGCGTTCGCGACCACGGTGGCGTATTGTTCGTCGATTTGCGAGATCATTATGGTTTGACGCAAGTTGTGGCCGATGTTGATTCGCCCGCTTATGCCGCCCTTGAGAAGGTTCGTGCTGAGTGGTGCGTGCGCATCGACGGCAATGTGAAAAACCGCGACGCCTCTCTCGTGAACGACAAATTGTCGACTGGTGAGATCGAAATTTTCTGTACAGATCTTGAAGTGCTCGGCTCCTCCAAAGAGCTACCGTTGCCAGTATTCGAAGAACCTGATTATCCAGAAGACATTCGTTTGCGTAACCGCTTCCTCGATCTACGTCGTGAAACCCTTCACCAAAACCTGCTCAAACGCACAAAGATCATTTCTTACATGCGTGAGCGCATGACAGGCATTGGCTTTAACGAGTTTCAAACGCCGATCCTAACAGCCTCATCGCCTGAAGGTGCGCGTGACTTCCTTGTGCCATCTCGTGTGCATCCAGGTAAATTCTACGCACTCCCACAAGCGCCACAGCAGTTCAAACAGCTTCTTATGATGTCTGGCTTTGACCGCTATTTCCAAATCGCACCATGTTTCCGCGATGAAGACCCACGCGCTGACCGTTTGCCAGGTGAGTTCTATCAGCTCGATTTAGAAATGAGCTTCGTCACACAAGAAGATGTGCTGACAACGATGGAACCTGTGATCCGCGATATCTTCAAAGAATTCGCTGAAGGCAAGCCTGTTACAGAAACGTTCCGCCGCATTGGGCATCACGAATCAATTCGCAAATACGGCAACGACAAGCCTGATTTGAGAAACCCGATTGAGATGGAAGAAGTAAGCGAGCACTTCCGTGGCTCTGGCTTCAAAGTTTTTGCTGGCATGTTGGATGCTGACGAGAAGAACCAAGTTTGGGCGATCCCTGCTAAAACTGGTGGCAGCCGCGCATTTTGTGACCGCATGAACTCATGGGCGCAGGGTGAGGGTCAACCGGGTCTTGGTTATATCTTCTTCCGTGATGAAGAGGGAACTGTTGGTGGTGCTGGACCTGTTGCCAAAAACATTGGCCCTGAACGCACAGACGCTATCCGCACACAGCTTGGTCTTGAAGCAGGCGATGCCGTGTTCTTTGCCGCTGGTGACCCGAAGAAATTCGCAACATTTGCGGGTAATGCGCGTACCCGTGTAGGTGAAGAACTAGAGTTGATCGACTACGACCGCTTCGATCTTTGCTGGATCGTTGATTTCCCAATGTACGAATTCAACGAAGAAGAGCAGAAAATCGATTTCAACCACAATCCATTCTCAATGCCTGCTGGTGGCCTAGAAGCGCTTGAAAATGATGACCCGTTGACCATTGACGCATATCAATACGATATCGTGTGTAACGGCTTTGAAATTGGTTCAGGCGCTATCCGTAACCACCAACCAGAAGTCATGAAAAAGGCATTTGAAATAGCAGGTTACGAAGAAAGCGTGCTCGAAGAACGCTTCGGCGGCATGTACCGTGCATTCCAGTATGGCGCTCCGCCACATGGTGGCATGGCTGCTGGTGTTGACCGGATTGTAATGCTCTTGGTCGGCGCGCAGAATTTGCGTGAAGTGACGTTGTTCCCAATGAACCAACAAGCGCAAGATTTGCTTATGGGTGCGCCAAGTGACGCAACTATGCAGCAGTTGCGAGAGCTTTCAATCATGCTCAATGTTCAAGAATAAAGGCTGATATAGCGAGAAATTTGCGCTTTTTAACATGAATAGAGCGCCAATTCTTAAACTGCCTTTAACCGTAAGCCGCTAGTTTCTATTTCATTATAGAAACGGTGGTTAGGTTTGTTTCGTCGCGTTATAAAAATTCTGGTGCTTGTGGTTGGAACGTGCTTTGCGTGTCTGCCGACTATTGCTGTGCATTTGGGTTTGGTTTCAAACGCGCAGGAAAGCGGCGATCAGCTCGTAAAATCCATTGCTGCGACCATGATTGAACGGGCTGATACAAATGTTCGTCACGCTCTCGATATTTTGTCAGATTTCACCCTGCACGGTGTAACGACATGTTCGCCGACCAACGTCGAAAAGATGAAAAAAGCAGTTCACGGCCAATTTTGGGTGAAAGAACTGGGCGTCGTCGATAATGCTGGTAATTTCAAATGTAACCAATTTGGTGATGCGCAGGAATTTATTAGCCGCTCGAAAGGCGTGAGTGGAAATTCTGACAATATCATTATTCAAACGGTCATGCGCGAAGGTTCATCTGAATATGAGACGATGCTCACTTGGCGTCTTGATTCTGATTTGAGCCTTGGTGCCGTTCTTCCTGGAGAAGCGTTGGCCGACGACGTTATCCCTAGTGAAATGCGCGACAAGGGTGTGGCGATTATTACGGCAACAAACGGCACGCTGCTCTACATGGCTCCGTCACAGAGTGTTGCTCGTGCTGATTTGCCATTCGATGAACGTACATTCACGACGTCACTGCATTCAGAATCCTTCCCATTTTACGTGACAGTTTTGGCGCCCTATCAAGTGATTTGGGCGCGGGAGAGAGAGTTTTATAAAAACTCGCTCATCGTTGCGGCCACCGTTGGTATAGTGCTTTGGCTATTGCTTCTATTGAGCTTGAAACCCCGCAAAGCGCGCACCAATGAGATCGAGGCTGCGATTGAAGCTGGTGAATTTATCCCATTTTATCAGCCGACTATCGACGTGCAAACTGGCGCATTGAGAGGGTGTGAAGTGTTGATCCGTTGGCGTAAGCCGGACGGCAGTATCCTTTCCCCAGGCGCCTTTATCGGTCTAGCGGAAGCGACCGGTCTTGCCATACCCATGACCCGCGCATTGATGAGAAATGTGGTGGAGGAGATGGAAGATCTGCATGAAGCGCGGCCAGACCTCAAACTTGGTATCAACCTATTTGACGACCACTTTGAAAATCTCGATATTGTTGAAGATATCAAGGAAATATTTGGCCCGAGCAAAATCAGCTATAGCCAATTGATGTTTGAGGTAACGGAACGACAGCCCCTCAATGATATTCAACGCGCACGCATCGTTATCCGTAATATGCGCTCGCTCGGGTGCAAAGTGGCGCTTGATGATGCTGGAACAGGCCACGGTGGTTTGGCTTATCTCCAGCAACTTGGTCTCGACGTTATCAAGATCGATAAGCTGTTTATTGATGCCATCGGTACAGATTCGTTGTCGGCACCGATCGTTGATAGTTTGATCAATCTGGCAGAAAGCCTCGGGATGGAAGTGGTGGCAGAAGGTGTTGAAGAGACATTGCAGGTCGAGTATTTGCGAGAAAAAGGTGTCAGTTTGGCTCAAGGGTATCTGTTTGCAAAACCATTGCCTTTTGAAACTTACAAACGTTTGATTGAGAGAATGGTGCCTCTATCAAAGTCGGCAGACGAAAGACGCCGTTCGCGGACTAAAGAAAAGTTCGAGGTGTCACCAAAAGCTGCCTAATCGGGCCGTGAACCCAAGTTAATAAGCAATGTTTTAAGGGTTATTTACCCTATTCCTTCATAGTGATTACATGTTTAAGCCAAGTTTCCTCTCTAAGTTAGCAATTACAGGGTCCGTGATATCTTCGCGTAACCTTTATATATTGCTGCTGGCGGTCGTGGTGCCCGTTTTGATTGCCATGTACCAAACAGGCCGCACGACAGAGATTAACGTGCGTACAGAGGCGGACCGTATTGCTTCATTCTTCATTTCAGAAGTTGATGACATACTAGGTGAAACTGAACGGGTTATGGATGCTTACATGCAATCCAGCAGAGGCTCCTGTGCGCCTTCTGACCTAGCCGTGCTGCAAAAGCATATGGTTGTGACCGGTAATGTTATTTCCATGGGCATTGTCAGCGCTGATGGCAACATCACGTGTCATGTGGGCAAGACAACACATGAAAACCTTGTGTTCCCAGAAATAAGCAAGCGTGATTTGAGAAAACCACAATTTGCAGAACTTCGCGGTAAACAGGGGTCGCTACCCCTGATTATTAAGCAGAACCTCGAGGATCTTCGGATCTTTGCAATTGTTTCAAAAGATCGTTTTACACGGTTGCTGCTGCCAGGGTCATTGGCTCAACATACCCAGATCGATTTGGTCCTGCCTGATGGGGGGCTATGGTACACGTTGACTGGGCAATCTATTGTCGGTGGCTTTTCCAATAACATCTTGAAAATTGACCGCACCAGCGCTCGTTTCCCCGTAATTCTAAGTATGGTTGTTGATGCCGCCGCCATTAAAAATTGGGCAGGTGGGCTTTATCAAACTTTGATTACGATCATGATTTTGAGCGTTTTTGGTATTTTGATGATCGCGTTAATGGGTTTTATTTATCGCGCATCCCGCATTCGCAAGTCGCGCAATGAACGCGCTAAAATCGTTGAAAATGCTCATTCTTTGTTTAAAATTACTTATGAACCAGTGATCAATTTAGAGACCAAATTATTGGTTGGTGCTGTCGCACGGGCTGATTTATCAGTTTTCGATAATGTATCTGATGAACGCCCTTCGATCGAAGAAATAATTGGTATGGTTTGGAGTGAAATTGGAGCGTTTGCTGAGAAGCGCCGTGAATTCAATTTGATCATTGAGCTTGATGGGAATGAACTGCTGGCGCCAGCGGTTAGAGACGCAGTTATCTTTCGACTCAAAGAGGTCGGGTATGACAATCTATCCTTGTTGCTAAAGTGGTCAGCCGATCATGGTGTTGATCCAAAATTGTATAGACCCTTGGAAAACATCGCCACAGCAGGGTCACAGCTCGCCATTGAATGCGGCAGTGTTCGCTTCTCATTTCTATCTGATATGTGGGCATGGCCTTATCACCAGTTGGTCGTAGATTTTGCTGAAATCCCTGAATCAGATGAAGCTTTGAACTGGATGAATGAGATCGTCATGAATATGTGCGACCAGCTTCATGTCGGGGCAATAGCGCTTGGTATTTCCAATATGAACCTCTTGAATAGCGCCCTTGGCAGCGGCTTTAAAGTCGGCGCTGGGTCTTATCTTGGGCCAGACCTCACCATTGAAGCGCTGATGGCCGCTGTCCGTCATGTCCAAGCGGAAAAAGAAAAAGAGGGCGAGGAAGCAGAAGCCGCTTAGTTTGCTCTAAGCACGCGCAATTGCTTCACAGTGGTCGACGATCTCTGGCCAATTTTCAGCCTTCTTCGCAATTTCCCCTTCAAACGAGACAATCGAGCGAAACGTTGCGTCGGCCATGAAGTGGATGCAGTTTACGCGCGGTTCTTTTGTTTTCACCGCATGGTGGTGCGGCGGTAAATCATCGATGAATACTATGGGCGCTATTAGGTCTTTGCTTAACTGGTGCACCATCTCCGCTTTCGAGCCTTCGTTTTGAAGGACTGGATAAGGTGCGCCGACGGATGCGAGGTGTGCTCTTCGACGGTCGGTCAAGGCTGCTGCAACATTTGTCAAAAATACAATTTCATAAACCGCGCTCAATTGCTCCAATCCCTGCACAGCGCCCTCTACGACCTCCTGTTGATCAACGCTAATGTCGTGGAACTCTTGGATGAGCGCGCCTGATTCTTCCATGGAATAGGGCTTGCCGGATGGAAGGTCGATAATATTACCGCTCAATTTGAACGATTGCTTCTTCAATTGAGCTTTTCTGCTCGTCAAGAAGTCTTCAAACGGCGCGACGAAATGCAAAACCACCTCATCAACATCACATATCAAAAGCGGTTTTTGAGGGTTTAAATTCCGATTGAGTGTGCAAGCATCGTGGGTCAAAAGCGGCTGTCGTCCATCTGTGTTGGAGAAAGAAAATGTATAGCACTTTCAACATCATGAGCCGATAATCCGAGGTTGCTTGCAAACATGGAACACTCGCTTTCATCTTGGCGAAGAAACTCTAAAACTGCGAGTAAAAAATGAGGGCTACTTGCAGCGGTGCGAATGTCGGAAATGTCCAAACCGGAGAGGTCTACAAATCGTTGTAAAAGCGCTTCATCGGCTGAAATATGTTGTAGCCCTCGAATGGCAATCATGTCTGCATCGTCTCTAGTCATTTCAGTCCCTTTACGTTTAGCTCATTTTTTTTCGTAAACTTGCTGTTTTTGTGGCTTTGTTTGCGATTGCGAAAGGAATGCAATCTAATATCTTTCACTTATACGTTATTGGTTACGCGAACTGGTGAGAACTATGGCAAAAAAAGTAATGATCGTGGAAGACAATGAGCTCAATATGAAGCTGTTTCACGATCTTTTGCACACTCAAAATTATGAAACCGTGGAAACCAGCAATGGATTAGATGCGGTAGAGCTGGCGCGTCAGCATATGCCTGATCTGATTTTGATGGATATTCAGTTGCCAGAAGTATCTGGTCTCGATGTGACCAAGTGGATCAAAGAAGATGATGCACTCAAAATGATTCCTGTTATTGCGATTACTGCATTCGCGATGAAGGGCGACGAAGAACGTATTCGCCAAGGCGGATGTGAAGCTTATATTTCAAAACCTATTTCAGTATCTAAGTTTTTAGAAACTATTCGGTCCTACTTAGGGGACGCATAGGCGTTTTAAGGAAGAGTATTTATGACTGGTCGCGTCCTCATAGTTGACGACATTTTGGCAAACACGAAGCTTTTGGAAGCGCGTTTGCTTGCGGAGTACTACAACGTTCAATGCGTGGATAACGGTTTCGATGCGATTAAGGTCGTTGAGGCTGGCGGTTGTGATATTGTTCTGCTTGATGTGATGATGCCAGAAATTACTGGTTTTGATGTTTGCCGCTATCTCAAGGGCAAAGCCGAAACCATGCATGTGCCAATTGTTTTGGTAACAGCGCTTGATGGTTTGAGTGACCGGATACAGGGCCTTGAAGCAGGTGCTGATGACTTTTTGACAAAGCCTGTCCGCGAAATGGAATTGCTTGCACGGGTAAAGAGCTTGCTGCGTGTAAAGCTGCTGGTGGATGAATTGCGTGCACGGGCAAAAACGGCCCATGATGTGCACCTTGAGGTTATGTTTGAGCGTGTGTTTGCAAAACCAGCGCTTGAAGAAAAAGTACTGATTGTTGATGACCGAGAGAGCCAAGCAAGCCGGATGCGCAAAACGTTAGAGCGTACGGGCTATTCAGTGAAGGTAGAAGCGGACCCTCAGGCAGGTTTGATTTACGCGGCAGAAGAACAGCCTATTTTGTGCATTGTTAGCTTAGATCTTGATGGTGTTGATGGCTTGCGTGTTTGTTCGCAGTTCCGCCAGTTAGAGCGGACCCGCAACATGCCATTGCTGGCAATTGCAGACGAGGGTGCTGAGGATAAACTTGCTCGCGCCTTGGAACTTGGCGTAAGTGATTTCATTACACGCCCCGTTGAGCAAAATGAGTTAGCTGCACGATGCATGACACAATTGCGCCGTAGACGTTATTCTGATTTCCTTCAGGAGAGCGTGCAAAACACGATGGAAATGGCCGTCAAAGACGCATTAACGGGCCTTTATAACCGTCGTTATATGGAAACCCACATGGCAAGCCATGTGAAAGCCTCAGCGGTTAAGAAGCTACCGCTTTCCATTCTCATTCTCGATATTGATCACTTTAAAGGTGTGAACGACACCTATGGTCATGATGGTGGTGATGAGATTTTGAAAGAGTTTGCCAAACGGATTGAAGAGAATGTTCGCCGCATTGATTTGCCATGCCGAATGGGTGGCGAAGAATTCGTTGTGATTATGCCAGAAACGGATCGTGATTTGGCGTTTTCAGTCGCTGAGAGAATTCGCGAAGTGGTTGAAATGAAGCCATTCCACATCGCAGACCAAGGTCGCGATGCTGAGATCACGACAAGTATTGGAATTGGTTGTTATTATGATGACAACGACACGCCTGAAACTATTTTAAAGCGTGCGGATTTAGCGCTTTATGAGGCAAAAGAGGGCGGTCGTAATAAGGTAATCTACAAAGAAGCTGCCTAACGACCTGATTTACCTGAAGTTACTTAGAAACCAACGGTTCTACGCGCGTTTGAGCGCCTGCAATCTTAACCAATTTACCTAGACCGTTAATGGTCAATATTCATGGTAAATCCCAGTTTAGATTGCATTAATTATCATTATTTGAGAAGCAAGAGGCAGGTCAGTTGATCTTGATCAATATGGCCCCTTGTAGCGTTACCAGGTCCGCCGCATCACCTGTGCTGCAAGGCTAGCCGATGGATCCCATAACTTTCTTTGGTTGATCCGTCGGCTTTTCTTTTTCTAAATCTAGTTTGTAGACACAAAAAAACCGGCACTTAAAAAGAGCCGGTTCATCGTCACCAAGAAGCGTAATGCTTACTTGATTTTTGTTTCTTTAAATTCAACGTGCTTACGAACAACAGGATCGTACTTACGTTTGACCATTTTCTCAGTCATTGTACGTGAGTTCTTTTTGGTCACATAGAAAAAGCCTGTGTCAGCAGTGCTTTCTAGCTTGATTTTAATCGTTGTGGCTTTTGCCATCGTTCAAGTTCCTCGATTATGCAGCAGACCAATTGGCCGAAAAATAAGAGGGGAGCGCAAACTGGCTCCCTAAGTTGTCGCGAAATTACCCATTCCAAGCGCTTTGTCAAGCACTTCTCGCTACAGACGCGCAAACAAGGTTAGGTTTTTTCAACTTGCACCTCAGTTGGAGGTAATGGAGCGGCGCCAGCACGCAGTTCAGTGAGGATTTTCGCCACATCCTTAGAGCCAGTCTTTGGGCGATAAAACGCAACATTTGGTTGGGTTTTGCCGAAGTCAGGTCGTTCCAACGCACTTTTTGCGGAAAGTAAGATTCGCTTCGTTATGAAATGAAGAGGCAGTTCTTTCGTTTCTTCAAAAGTAACCCATCTCACATCCTCAAGCTCTTCACTCGATTGAGCCTTTTGGTGTTCCAGATAATCGCTTACATCGGCGATAAAGAAGCGCGTATCAAAACGGCGGTTTTGCCCCGGAGGCGTTATGGCGCGGGCGATATAGGCAAGCTTAGATAGATCTGCTTTCAAACCATCCTTGGAAAAAGCCGCCCAGCTTGGATTGGCTGTTTTGTGAACGGTATCAGTTTCAATGCCGATCTTGAGATCAACTTCTTCATAAGTCTCACGAATCGCCGCTAAACCCATCATCTGCGCGCGCAGTGCTGTAGTGCGGCCACGCATTTGCTGCATTAGCAGATCAAGTGTGTCGTCTTGATAGTCGAGGCCCACAGGACCAAACCGATCTGCATAATCCACGCGTCCACCAGGGAAGACATAGATGTTCGGCATAAACTTATGCTTCGCCGCTCGCTTGCCCATTAAGATACGCGGTTCTTGCTCGCGGGTATCGACAAGGACGATGGAAGCGGCGTCTTTGATTCTCATGATGAGGTCTGTGCCAGCAGTTTATCAGCGGGCGCAATTTCGATGTCGTCGCCTTCAACGAAATTAGGGTCGAAGCCATGCATGTAGTTTGCCCATTGCAGGCCAACGATAATGCCTTTGATACGCGGTAGGAGGAGCAATGTCATGATGAGCAGTAGCGGCCCCCATAAAACGGCATGTACCCAATAGGGCGGGGCATAGGTCAGTTCAACCGATAGGAAAAAACCAACGATCAATTTGCCAACAATGGAAATGGTGAAATAGGCGGGTGCATCGTCTGCGCGGTGGTGATGCAGCTCTTCGTCACAAACGCCACATTGATCAACGGTTTTCAAATAGCTCTTATAGAGAGGGCCATTACCGCATTTCGGGCATGTATGCTTAAAGCCTTTCCACATCGCGCTTTTCAATTCGCGGTGTGGCTTACCAATTATGTGAGAATTTGCATCAACGTCATTTTCAAAATGGGAGAATTTAGCCATAACACCTCGCTTTACATTATATGTAAGTCGAGCGTCGTTGAGATACAATGAAGATTATCAGAACATTTGCGCAAATTGGATGTTATCTTTTGCGCTTAATCTTGCGTGAAATGCCCTTTGGTGCACCACCACGTTTGTTCTCTGAGGGCTTGCGACGGCGGCCTTTTTGTTTTGGGAAGGCACGGCGTCCCGCTTTGCCTTCTTTGCCCTCACTGAGCATCTCAAAGCGCAAGGCGCCCGCAAAGGGAAGAGCTTCGACAAGCATCACCTCAACGTGGTCACCCATCGTATAGGTCTGCCCTGTGCGCTCACCAGAAAGCTGATGGCGGGCTTCGTCAAAGTGGAAGTAATCGTCACTCAACTTTGAGATCGGAATAAAGCCATCCGCACCTGTTTCATCAAGGGTGATGAAGAGGCCCGCTTTCGTTGCCCCACCAATACGGCCCCAGAACTTAGCACCCACTTGTTCGCTCAACCATTCTGCAATGAGGCGGTCAATGGTGGCGCGCTCTGCTTTCATGGCGCGGCGTTCCGTAATGCAGATGTGAGCGGCGATATCTGCCAGCCCCTCAACATTCATATCACCCATACCACCTTCGCCAAGCTGGTAGCCTGACACAAGCGCACGGTGCACGACCAAATCAGCATAACGACGGATCGGCGAGGTAAAGTGCGCATAGCGCTGAAGGTTCAATCCAAAGTGGCCATAGTTTTCAGGCGTGTATTCTGCCTGAGCCTGTGACCGCAAAATGACTTGGTTTGTCAGTAGCTCATGATTTTCATCACGCACATGGCGCAAAATGCGGTTGAAGTGCTGCGGGCGGATATTACCAGATTTTGGAATTTGCATCTCAATCGTTGAGAGGAAATCACGGAGCCCTTCAAGCTTTGCCAAAGACGGTGTGTCGTGGGCGCGATAGATGAGCGGTGTTTTCTTTGCTTCCAATGCTTCTGCCGCAGCGACATTGGCGAGGATCATAAATTCTTCAATGAGCTTATGGGCATCAAGACGGGCAGGCACCACGACGTGATCAACACGGCCATCTGCATCCAATTTGATTTTGCGCTCAGTAACGTTGAGATCCAGCGGCTCGCGGTTTTCTCGCTCGCGCTTTAAACAGGCATAAGCGGCCCACAGTGGCTTTAGTGTGTTTTCGAGCAATGGTGCCGCGCGATCGCTCACATCGCCGTCTATGGCCGCCTGAGCTTCCTCATATGATAGTCCGCCATGAGAACGCATCATGATGCGGTGGAAGCGATGCTTCTTTTTCTTGCCGTCAGCATCCAGCCAAACCTTTACAGCAAGGGCAGGGCGCTCGAGGCCTTCTTTGAGGGAGCACAGATTGTTTGAGATGCGCTCTGGCAACATCGGCACCACACGGTCAGGGAAATAGACCGAGTTACCGCGAAGGCGGGCTTCTTTATCAAGTATGGTATTTGGACGGATATAGAATGATACGTCTGCAATCGCGATTGTAACGACAAAGCCACCATTGTTGTTGGGGTCAGCTTCCGCAAAAACCGCATCATCGTGATCTTTGGCATCTGCCGGATCAATCGTGATCAATGGCATATCGCGCCAGTCTTCGCGATTTGGTCCAACTTCAGTTTCTGTCGCTGCCTCTGCCGCTTCCATCACTTCATCAGGGAAGATGTGCGGAATTTCGTGTTCATGCAGCGCAATGTGGCTGATGGCTTTCTCAGTTTTGAGGGAGCCAATGACACTCAAAACGCGGGCGCGGGCGTCATCGTATTTGCCGATTTTGACGGTTTTAACTTCAACTAGATCACCGTCTTTGGCGTCGCCTAGTTCGTCAATGTCGAGTTCTTTCTGCTTGCGATCAACAGGCAAGAGGCGCGGCAAGCTTTGGGAATCGCTGCCAAAGCGCACCACACCAAGCACACTGGTCGGGGCTTTTTCCAAAATCTTGATGATAGAAGCAGAATGGTCTTCCGTTCCTTCGCCCTCTTGCAATCGTCCAAGAACGCGCTGGCCAATGCCCGGCGCAGGGCCTTTGTCGCGTTTTGAGGTTTGGATCATAATTTTGGGAGGCGGGGTGTCTTTGCTTTCCCATTTAACGGGAACCGCCAAAAGCTCGCCGTCAGCATCACGTTCTACAATGTCCATAACGAAGACATTGGGCAATTCGCCCGCTGCATTGAAGCCTTTGCGAGAACCACCGATCAAGCCATCATTGGCGAGGTCTTTCAGAATTTTCTTCAGCGCAATGCGGTCTTGGCCCTTAATGCCAAACGCTTTTGAGATATCTCGTTTTGAGCTTTTATCAGGATTGTCTTTGATAAAAGCGAGGATTTCGTCGCGTGTTGGAAACCAAGGGCTTTGGGATTTGACCACCGATTATTCCGCCGTGTCGTCAGCGGCCTTCTTCGCCGCTGTCTTTTTGGCCGCAGGTTTCTTTGCTGCTGCTTTCTTCGCCGCTGGCTTTTTAGCTGTTGCCTTCTTAGCTGCAGGTTTTTTCTTGGCAGGAGCCTTCTTCTTAGCCGCTGGCTTCTTGCCACCTTTTGCAGCCTTCGCCGCAATAAGTTCAACAGCCATATCCATGGTCACATCTTCAGGCTTTTGATCCTTTGGAAGCGTGGCATTGATCTTGTTGAACTTCACATAGGCACCATAGCGGCCCTCATTAACAGTGACCTTGCCACCGCCATCTGGGTGATCGCCAAGTTCTTTGAGCGCTTTGGCTGCCTGACGTCTGCCCGGATTGGCGATTTTATCAGCGATTGCTGAAACCGCACGGTTAAGGCCAACAACAAAGACTTCATCAGCGCTTTCAAGATTGGCATAGGTGCCATCATGCAAAACAAATGGACCATAGCGGCCAAGGCCTGCGGTAATATCTTTGCCTGATTCTGGGTGAACACCGACCAAACGTGGAAGAGAAAGCAGTTTTAGGCCGCCTTCAAGATCAAGCGTTGCTGCGTCCCACCCTTTTGGAATGGATGAGCGCTTCGGCTTTGCTTCTTCACCAAGCTGCACATAAGGGCCGAAGCGGCCTTTTTTGCAGAATACATCAAGGCCCGTTTCAGGGTCTTGACCAAGCAAGCGGTCCCCGTCGTCGCCACCTTCTCCGTCTGCAGATTGGGTGAGTTGGCGTGTAAACTTACATTCAGGATAGTTGGAACAGCCGATGAAGGCACCAAAGCGGCCGACTTTCAGGCTGATTTCGCCATCATCACACGTCGGGCATTTACGACGCGGCGTGCCGTCTTCTTTTTCAGGGAAAACGTGATCTTGCAGCGCTTCGTTGAGAGCGTCTAGTACTTGCGAAACACGCAGGTCTTTGATTTCATCAACATGGCCAGAAAAGTCTGTCCAAAACTCCCGCAACACATCGCGCCACTGGGCGTTGCCTGCCGAAATTTTATCGAGTTTTTCTTCAAGGCCAGCCGTAAAGTCATATTGAACGTAGCGATTGAAGAAGTTTTCCAAGAACGCTGTAACCAAGCGGCCCTTGTCTTCTGGCATCAGGCGCTTCTTATCAAGCGTCACATAATCGCGGTCCCGCAGCACACCAAGGGTTGAGGCATAGGTTGAAGGTCGGCCAATGCCGAGTTCTTCCATCCGTTTAACCATTGTCGCTTCTGTGAAGCGCGGTGGCGGCTCAGTGAAGTGCTGGGTTGCTTCAATCTTATCTTTATTGACGTCTTCGCCATTGGAAAGAGCTGGAAGGCGC
>JBDWKL010000036.1 GCA_039973685.1 Hyphomicrobiales bacterium | reverse complement strand
AGTGAATTGTTGTCATGTAGCCTTTTTCGATGCCAAAATTTTGTTGCAGCACATAAGCGACTGGGCCAAGGCAGTTTGTTGTACATGATGCGTTTGAAATCACGAGGTCATCTTTAGTGAGTGTGTCGTGGTTTACGCCGTAAACGATTGTTGGAATATCGCTGCCGCCAGGGGCAGAGATGATCACGCGCTTAGAACCGTTTTGAAGGTGCTGACCAGCAGAATCTTTGCTTGTGAAGATACCTGTACACTCAAGTGCAATATCAACATCGCCCCAAGGCAATTCTTTCGGGTCGCGGATCGCAGTCACTTTGATCGGGCCTTGGCCAACGTCAATTGTGTCACCAGAAACAGTTACGGTACCAGGAAAACGGCCATGCACTGAATCGTAGCGCATAAGGTGTGCGTTTGTTTCGACAGGTCCAAGGTCGTTGATTGCAATAACCTGGATGTCGGTACGGCCAGATTCGATGATTGCCCGTAGAACGTTACGGCCAATACGGCCAAAACCGTTGATAGCTACTTTCACTGTCATGGTCAGATTTCCTTAATTCGAGAGGTGAAAAAAATACTGAATGTTGTTTTGAGTTAATATTTCCCAAAAGTCAAAATTTATTGGGCTGCATTAACAATCGCTTCTGTTGTGATACCAAAATGCGCATAAACTTCTTTATACGGTGCACTTGCTCCAAATGTATTCATGCCGATGAAATGTCCATCATGCCCGATGAAACGATCCCAGCCCATACGGACGCCAGCTTCAACCGCGATACGGATTGTTTCGTTGCCGAAAAGAGCTGATTTATATTCATCGCTTTGTTGTTCAAACAGTTCAAAGGACGGCACAGAGACAACACGTGTTGCTTTGCCAATTTTATCCAATTGCTCTTTTGCTTCAAGGGCAAGTTCAACTTCTGAACCAGATGCAAAGATCACAACTTCGGCATCGCTCTCAGAGCCAGCCAGCGTATAAGCGCCTTTTGCACAAAGGTTTTCTTCGCTAAAATCAGCACGAACGCTTGGTAGACCTTGTCTTGAAAGGGCCAGTGCACTTGGTGTTGATTTTGCTTCGATGGCAATTTGCCAACATTCTATCGTTTCCGTCACATCAGCAGGGCGGAAGACATTGAGATTTGGCATCGCGCGTAGGGAGGCCATGTGCTCAACAGGTTGGTGTGTTGGGCCATCTTCGCCAAGACCGATGGAATCATGGGTCAAAACGTGGATAGAACGAATCCCCATCAAAGCGGACAAACGAATAGAGGCGCGGCAATAATCTGAGAAGATCAAGAAGCCACCTGAATAAGGAATAAGACCGCCGTGCAGTGCCATGCCGTTCATTGCAGCAGCCATGCCGTGCTCGCGAATACCCCAACGCATATAGCGCCCGCCGTAATTGTCGGCAGTAATATCAATCATGCCCTTAGTGAGCGTGTTGTTAGAACCGGTTAGATCGGCAGAACCACCAATTGTTTCAGGCAAAACGCTGTTGACCACTTCAAGCGCCATTTCAGATGCTTTTCGGGTCGCGACTTTTGGTTGGTCTTCTGCAAGTTGGCGTTTGTAATTGGAAATTGCTGGTGCCAAAGTACCTGCAATGTCGCCGTTAAAACGTCTGTCGAACTCAGCTTTGACTTCAACGTCGAGTGCGCCGTGGCGTTTTTCCCAATCAACGCGGGAATGACCTGAGCGAAGCCCTGCAATGCGCCATGCGTCTAGGATGTCGGCTGGAATATCGAATGGACCATGATCCCAACCAAGCGCCTTTCTTGCGCCTGCGATTTCTTCGTCACCCAGTGGTGCGCCGTGAGAAGAGGCTTTGCCTGCTTTTGTCGGTGCGCCGTAACCAATGGTTGTTTTGCAAGCAATCAAGCTCGGCTTGGTTTCATTTTGTGCTTGCTGAATTGCCTTTGCAATCGCCTCTGGATCATGTCCATCAATGGTCTGAACATCCCAACCAGCAGCTTCAAAGCGCTTGGTCTGGTCACCAGATTCGGCAAGAGATATTGGTCCGTCGATGGAAATGCCATTGTCGTCAAACAAGACGATCAAGCGATCAAGCTTATAGTGGCCTGCCAGCGAAATTGCTTCGTGGCTGATGCCTTCCATCAAATCGCCGTCTGATGCGATAACGTATGTGTTGTGGTCGACAATGTCGTCGCCATATTCCGCATTCAAGACGCGTTCAGCAAGAGCCATACCGACAGCCGTAGAGAGGCCTTGGCCGAGTGGGCCTGTGGTTGTTTCGATGCCTGTTGCGTGGCCATATTCTGGGTGGCCTGCGGTTTTTGCGCCTAGCTGGCGGAAGTTCTTAATCTCTTCCAGCGTCATATCTTCATAGCCGGTGAGGTGAAGCAGAGAGTAAAGCAGCATGGAGCCGTGGCCAGCTGACAGAACGAAGCGGTCCCGATCTGGCCATTTTGGCGCGCGAGGGTCAAACTTTAGGAACTGTGTAAACAACACAGTCGCCACATCTGCCATGCCCATTGGCATGCCGGGGTGGCCGGAATTTGCCGCTTGAACAGCATCCATTGAAAGCGCGCGAATTGCATTCGCCATCTTTTGAGTTTTTTTGATGTCAGTCATATCTGTATTTTCGCCGAAATAGGGGCCTAGCGTATAGTTTTAGGCTAACCCGAAGGAGCCATAAAACTCGATTAAAGTACACTTGTTGCGGATGCTCATAACCAATACGATGGCAAGTGAAGGGATCAGCGATTACAAGTAAGCTTGCGGTGTGTTAAAGACTTTCGTTTGCGGCGCATACATAACAGGTCACCTTTATGAGTCAATGTAGGAACCACGTGGTTTTGTTCCTGTGGGGTGGAAAACAGCTTTCTTTGCGATTGGGGCGTGTAAAGAAGGTATCTCATATACCTGTGGTTGAGTATTTTGTTCGCTTTACATTCGGTGCATTGATAAAATAACCTTGGTTGAGTTGATTGCTCATCGCTTTTAACAAGGAACATTCGTGCTGATTGAAAAATCTCTGTGTGTTGTTGGCCCAAGGTGCGCCTAGGTGTTGACGGTTAGTGGGCATGGCGCTTAGGTGCATAAATACTTTGAAAGTATAGAAATAGTGACAGAGAAAACGGCGACAAATTTGAGAGAAGATGATTTAAAAGGTGCTATACGCCAGCTTGCGTCTTCTTTGGATGGGTTGGAATCTGCTGTGGAGCGTCATATTGATGACAAAGACCGCATGTCTTCTCTCGATGGTGAAATGGATGACATTGTGCTCGATCGTTCGCGGCTTGCTCAATCATTGGATCGGGCTGAGGCGCGGTCTGGTCGATTAGAAGAGGCCAATAAAGAAGTGTCCCGACGGTTAGTAAATGCGATGGAAACAATACGTTCCATCATAGAATCTCAAGCCGATTAGGAAGTAGAGCGGGTATTTCATGGCGCATGTAAGCGTGATCATTGATGGAAAAACCTACCGAATGGCCTGCAAGGATGGCCAAGAGGAGCATTTGCGTGGCCTCGGGCAGAAAATGGATGAAGCCATTCAAACCCTGAAAGATGGTTTTGGCGATGTTGGGGACCAGCGTCTTGCTATCATGGCTGGCATTATGATGGCCGACCAACTTTCTGAAAATGAGCAAGAGGTTAGAGGCCTTAAAGCTGAAGTTGATACCTTGAAAGAAAGCCGCAATGCCTTGATTGAGCGTTATCATGGTGCGGAGAGCACGTTGGTGCGTGCGCTGCATGAGGTGACAGACCGCGTTACAGCTCTCACCAATAAGCTGAACGGTGGCAGCGGTTCCGAGCCAACCACTGTCGATGCTGATAAGCCGACTAGATAAGCGAAAATTTCAATAAATCGTCACAGCAAATAATTTGTTGATAGCCATCTGATTTGAATAGTCTTATATGGATAATGAGCTGCGCTTCGCGTCAGGATAATTCATGCCAGGGGCCTTAATGATCTGAACGGGAGCTGTCCCTGTCTTCGCTCGTGGGCTTAGACATTCACGGCGCCCACCTACTATGTAGGTTTTCAGGCATTGATAAACATCCAACGGTTGTCGTGGCTCACTTTTTTCGGCTTTTGCCTTTTATGGAATCTTGAATGACGGACAGTTTGAGAATTTTGAAAAAGGGCCTGCGTGAACAGGTTCTTGCGATCCGTGATCAATTGTCGTCTGATATCCAAACCAAAGCGGCTCATTCTTTGCAAAACCATACTGAGCTTATCGGCGATGTGAAGGGCAAAGTGGTGTCGAGCTTTTGGCCGATCCGCTCTGAGATTAACCCATATAATTTAACTCAAGAGTTGAAACAGCGCGGTGCGCAATTGGCTTTGCCTGTTGTGATGGACAAGACAACCTTGGAGTTTCGAGCCTATGATCACGATGATGATCTGATTGATGCTGGTTTCGGCACCAAAGGTCCAAGCGCCAATGCTGCGGTCGTCGATCCAGATATTTTGCTTGTCCCGCTTGCAGTCTTTGATTTGCAGTGTGGGCGGATTGGATATGGGGCGGGTTTTTATGACCGTGCAATCGCAAAATTGCGGGCGAAAGGGCGTCTGCCCAAAACCTTCGGTATTGCCTTTGAGCAACAAATGGTTGATCAGGTGCCGCAAGATGGGTTTGATATAAAACTTGATTATATTTTGACCCCAGAGAAGACTTATAAAAATGGCATTGCTTATCAAAACCCTGCCGTTGGAGAGAATTAATGCGCCTATTGTTTATCGGTGATGTTGTTGGTCGTTGCGGGCGTGAGGCCGTAGACAAAATCTTGCCGAACTTGATTTCTGATCATGCCATCGATTTTGTCGTGCTTAATGGCGAGAATGCAGCTGGTGGGTTTGGTATTACTGAGGATATCCATAACCGCTTTATCAATGCAGGCGTTGATGTGGTGACGACTGGTAATCACGTTTGGGACCAGCGCGAGGCGCTTGAGTTTTGTACCCGCCACGATAATTTCTTGAGACCTGCAAACTATGCAGCGGGTGCACCGGGCAAGGGCAGCGGTGTGTTTAGTGCGCGAAATGGCGCGCAAGTTATGGTGATGAATGTGATGGGGCAGGTTTTCATGCACCCAACGCTCGAAGATCCTTTTCAATGCGTCGAGAGAGCTTTGGCGTCTTGCCCAATGGGTGAGCACGTTGATGCGGTGGTCATTGATATGCACGCAGAAGCAACCAGCGAAAAAATTTGCATGGGGCATTTTGCGGATAGCCGTGCCTCACTTGTCGTTGGAACACATACCCATGTGCCGACCAGCGATTATCAAATTTTGAACGGTGGCACTGGCTACATGAGTGATGCAGGGATGACCGGTGATTATGATGGTTCACTTGGTATGATGAAAGAAGCGCCAATACAGCGCTTTTTGACCAGACTACCTGGTGAACGCATGGAAGCAGCTCCTGGTCCAGCGACGTTATGCGGTGTTGCTGTTGATACAGATGATACCACAGGGTTAGCTGTTGCTATTGAGCCGGTTCGTATTGGACCTAGATTGCGCGAACACATTCCTAGTTTTTGGTGATCAACTCGGTTTATGAAAGAGGGATAATGCCATGTCTTTAAATTTCGGACGCAGCCTAATGGCTATCCCCGGTCCCTCGGTTATTCCTGACCGTGTACTTAATGCAATGCATCGGCCTTCACCCAATATCTATGAAGGTGCGTTGATTGATTTAACGGCGTCGCTTTATCCTGATTTAAAAACGGTGGCCCAAACCAATGGCGAAGCGGCGATTTATATCGCCAATGGGCACGGCGGATGGGAAGCAGCTCTACGCAATGTGCTTAAAGCTGGCGATAAAGTCTTGGTGCTTGCAACAGGGCGTTTTGGCCTTGGTTGGGGCGAGATGGCTGATAGCTTGGGTGTTGAATGCCAAGTGCTGGATTTTGGCATGTCTTCCGATCACGGTTTACACGCTGTGAGCGAAGCGCTCAATGCTGATAAAGAGGGCGCTATTAAAGCTGTCTTGTGTGTGCAGGTGGATACCGCTTCTTCTATCCGCAATGATATTCCTGCGCTCAGAGCAGCCATTACCGCAGCCGACCATGAGGCTTTGTTGATGGTTGATTGCATCGCTTCACTCGGTTGCGATCGTTTCGAAATGGATGCGTGGGGCGTCGATGTTATGGTGACGGCCTGCCAAAAAGGTTTGATGACACCAGCAGGTCTTGCTTTCGTGTTTTTCAACGACAAAGCAAAGGAAGCGAGAAAGCGTTGTGACCCTAGCGAATACTGGGATTGGAAAACGCGGGTTGATGGCAAGATTTACTATCAACAATTTTGTGGAACAGCGCCAACCCATCATCTTTATGGGTTGCGTGAAGCTTTGGATATGTTGGTCCATGAAGAAGGTATTGAGGCCGTATGGGCCCGCCATAAAACAATTGCGAATGCGATTTGGGCAGCTATTGATGCGTGGGGTAATGCACCTAAGGCTCACTTTAAGCACAATGTTACCGATCCTGAAAAACGCAGCCATGCGGTCTCAGCCATAGAAACTGGACTTGGCGAGGCGACACGCGTTCGCCAATGGAGCGAACATCATGCTGGCGTCACGCTCGGTATTGGCCTTGGCTTTGGATTACCCGGCACGGAGGGGTGGGATAACCATTTCCGCATCGGCCATATGGGGCATCAAAATTTGCCTATGGTTATGGGTGCATTAGGCGCTATTGATGCGGCGTTGAAAGCTGAAAAAATCACCCATGGTAATGGGGCGCTAGAAGCGGCAAGCCGTGTGCTCGCGCAACATTCGGCCTAATAATATAGGCACCAATATTTAGATAGAAGCTACCAGCCGCCGTGGGTGTCGTCGCTGGGTAGGTTTTTGTGAACTTCTGTTCGTTCATCAACTGAAGCAGGCTTATCAAAGGCCTCTAAAATACGATCTGGCATATGCGGCACGTCGCGCTTGCGGTCGTCTTCTAATCCGAAGCTCGTAATTGATAGCGCGTTTGGTTGCAGAACCACGCGCCCCGGCTCAAATCGTGAAAACTTACTCTTGTCTTCGCGCGCAACATCACGGCGCTGGAGTAGTCTCCAAATGACATAGATGATGATAGTCAAATGCGCCCAAAGGGTAATGATGAACAGGCCCTTTGTGTCTGATGTCAGCATGATTAAGCCTGCGAAAAATGGGCCAAGAATTGAACCACCTCCAAATAATAACAGCATGCCCCCGCTGGTTTGAAGATAACGGTTCTTATCAGCGTGGTCGTTTGCGTGCGCCATAACGACAGGCGGCAAAGAATAGATCGCACCGCCAAACACCGCACCAGCAATGAGCATCGCCGTTGTGCTTGGTTGTGATATGCGCAAGAAAAACACATCGATACAGGCAGCCCCAGCAGCGAGAATAACCAAAATTATACGGCGGTTAAATCGGTCTGATAGATAGCCAATTGGAATTTGAACCAATGCCCCCGCCAAAATAGTAACACTCATAAAGGTCGCGATCGTTGCGATATCGAGGTTAAGGCGTTGTGCAAAGACGGCACCCAATGAACCAAAGGCGCTGTTGGAAATGCCAATCAAAGTGATCGCAACCACAGCAGAGGGAGAGTTCTTCCACAATGCAGGCACATCAAAAGATGCTTTTTGCAAGGGTTGCGGTTTCGTTCGAACTGACAAGGCAGGTGGGATAATCGCGATTGTGTAGAAGATCGCCGCTATGAGAAAGAAGATCGGGCCAGATGTATCACCTGTTACCAACAGCATTTGGCCTGCCGTGGTGGCACTTAAATTGACCATTGTGTAAACGCCAAACACTTTGCCGCGTGTTTGTGAATTGGTGCGCTCATTGACCCAGCTTTCAACAATCATGGCGGTTCCAGCAAAGCAAAAACCAGCCGCCGCCCGCATGGGTATCCACACGATAGGGTCAATCACAATGAGCGAGATAATGACAGCCAAAGTTGCCATTGAAGCCATGACGCTGAAAACACGCACATGGCCAACTCTTAAAACCATTGAGGGGACGTAAAACGCGCCAATAATGAATCCGAATGCCCAACTGGTTCCAAGCAGGCCAAGGGCGAGGGATGAAAAGCCCTCGCTGCCGCCTCTGATTGGAATAATCAGGCTGTTCATACCGCCCGCAAGCATCAAACACGCATACCCAACCATCAGCGCGGCAAGCGGCCGAAACTGGGTGATTGTCAGAGAGTCAGATTTATTGGCCACAGGGGTGCAATGCTTTTGAAAACGTCCGTTTTCTGAACGGGCCCGAACGTAGGTTAAGATTTAGAAGATTGATCTGCATATAGGGATTTCTACCAGTGAATTACAAGCAAATATTAATGGCTGAATTCATGGCCGAAGGTAATTCCTCATGTTATTTTAAAACCCTGCAAATTTAGGCGCAATAAGAGGACGGTTTGGCTGTTTCGAATAATTCGTCATGGACGCGAAACTTAACGGCTTGATTTACGCCTTTATGTGTCTGATGTTAACGCTTCGATGAGTGAGAGATCAAAATAGCTATGAACCGTAAAGACTTGGGTGCTTGGGATTTTATTATTGTGGGCGCTGGAACCGCTGGGTGCCTGCTTGCCAACAGATTGAGTGCGGACCCATCCAACAAGGTGCTGCTTTTAGAAGCGGGCGGTAATGATAATTATCACTGGATAAAAATTCCGGTTGGCTATCTTTATTGCATTGGCAATCCCCGTACCGATTGGCTTTATAATACTGCATCTGAGCCAGGCTTGAATGGACGTGCGCTTGGTTATCCACGTGGCAAAGTGCTGGGTGGCTGCTCTTCCATCAACGGCATGATTTATATGCGAGGCCAATCGCGCGACTTTGACCAATGGCGACAGCTTGGCAATGTTGGCTGGGGTTGGGATGATCTTTTGCCACTCTTCAAGAAAGTAGAAGACCACCACACCCGCGACGATGAATTTCACGGGCAGGGCGGTGAAGTGCGCGTTGAACAGCAGCGCCTTCATTGGGGCGTTTTGGATGCTGTGCGGGAAGCGGCAACAGAGCTTGATCTGCCTTTGGTTGATGATTTTAATGATGGCGACAATTTGGGGTCTGGCTATTTCGAAGTGACCCAATCGCGTGGCCGTCGCTGGAGTGCTTCAGATGCGTTTTTGAAACCTGTGATGAACCGGCCAAACCTGCGCGTTATCACCCATGCTGACACGGAAGTTTTAACCCTTGAAGGTAAGCGCGTGACGGGTGTGAATTTCACCGTAAAGGGTGAACCATGTACGGCGTCTGCAACCCGTGAAGTGGTGCTGGCAGCTGGCGCTATCGGTAGCCCGCGCATTATGCAAAGTTCTGGCATTGGGCCAGCCGAATTACTGCGTTCTTTCGACATTGATGTGGCGCATGAGCTTGCAGGTGTTGGGCAGAACTTGCAGGACCATTTGCAAATTAGAACCGCGTTTAAAGTGACAGGGTGTGAAACCCTAAACGAGCGCCAAGCAAGCCTTTGGGGTAAAGCCAAAATTGCGGCTGAATATGCATTCAACCGTTCTGGCCCCATGTCGATGGCACCGAGCCAACTTGGTATTTTTGCGAAATCTGACCCAAGCTATGAAACGGCAAACATTGAATATCATGTGCAGCCCTTGTCGCTCGAAAAATTTGGTGACCCGCTGCACGATTTCCCTGCGATCACGGTATCGGTTTGTAACTTGCGGCCAGAAAGCAGAGGTGCAGTTTCGATCACCTCTAAAGACACAACCGTGCCGCCAGACATTCGCCCGAACTATCTTTCAACAGAAGCAGATAAACGCGTCGCCGCCGATAGCATTCGCCACGCGCGCGCCCTCATGGCGACCAACCGTATGGCAGAATTTCAGCCGGAAGAATTTAAGCCCGGCACGCATATCGCCTCAGATGAAGAACTCGCCAAAGCGGCGGGTGATATTGCAACAACGATCTTCCATCCAGTCGGCACGTTGAAAATGGGATCAGACAATATGGCCGTGGTGGATGATCAACTGCGCGTGCATGGGCTGGAAGGTTTGCGGGTCGCCGATGCCTCGATCATGCCGACAATTACGTCAGGCAACACCAATGCGCCTGTGATGGCGATCGCGGAAAAAGCGGCGGGCATGATGCTGGGGTGATGTACGAAATTGGCTTATGGTTGATTAGATTTTAAACGCGAGAAGGTCGCTTAGATGTACAAACTCTTCTATGCACAAAAAAGTGCCTCAATGGGAATGCGGGTTTTATTGGAAGAGATTGGCGCGCCCTACGAGCTGATTGAAACCACGGTGGATAAAGACACCCCCCGCCCAGCTGAACAACTAGCGATCAATCCCAACGGCTGGGTTCCTGTTTTAACGTGGGATGGCGGTGCAATGTATGAAGCGGCCGCGATCACGATTTTCCTTAGTGATCGCCATCCTGAAGCCAAACTTGGCCCTAACGCGAATGACCAGACCCGCGCGCTTTATTTGCAAACGCTGGTCTACTTCTCAAACGCGGTGCAAAATGCCTATCAGCTGACTTATTATCCAGATCGGTTTGCGGATACGCCCGACGGAGAACCCAGCGCCCAACAACGCGGCAACCGCCGTCTTCGTGAGACATGGCAGGTGATTGATGATCAAATTGGTTCGAACGAATGGTTGCTCGGTGATCAATTCAGTGCCGCCGACATCTACCTATTCATGCTAACCACATGGCTACGCCCTGCAAAGGGACACCCTGATCTCAGCGAATTTCGAAACGTCGAACGCATCGCCAACAAGGTAAAACAACGCCCGTCAGTTCAGGCCGTTTATGAGACTTGGATTGATAATCCGGAATATTGATGGCCCTGCTTTCTTGACGATAAAGCAGGTAAAAATTTCATTCAGCTCGATTTTCAATGAGCGCAACCTGTACCAGCGTAAGGACAATATTTAAAATATGGACTGGGTTTCTTTATCTAATTTAACTTCTCTTACGTTAATTTTAACGGTAATGGCCACGGCCGCGATGGCAGCTTCTGCCGCCATTCAAGGGGTGCGCCAAGGCTTTGATCCGTTTGGTGCTACCGTATTGGCAGTCGTGGTGTCCGTTGGTGGCGGCACTTTGCGAGACCTGCTTATCGGTGCAAGCCCCGTTTTTTGGCTGAATGATTTAACCTATCTGTCAACGGCTGTACCTGTTGGTCTTTTGACATTTTTTCTAGCCAACAGGCTGCAAAAAGGTGGGGGACGACGCTTGAGGTTGCTGCTTTATTTAGACGCAATCGGCCTTGGCCTTTTCACGATCATTGGTGTGCAGGTCGCATTGGATGTTGGCCTGCCCATTGCGAGTGCCGTCGTGCTTGGTTGTATCACAGGGGTCGCGGGCGGAATTTTTCGCGACGTGCTTTCGGGGCTGCAACCAACAATTTTAAAACAAGACCTTTACGCAACAATTTCGCTGCTCGGCGGGCTTTTTTACGCCATTGGCAAAGATTACATGTCTGACGTCGTCATTTCGATATTGGCGTTTGTTTTGATGGTCATTTGCAGATTTCTGGTCGTGTATAAAAGCACCAAAAACTGAGATGCGAACGAAAGCGTTTTAGGTAAAATCAAAGCTGTTGGTTCTAGCTGATGGATTTGCAAACCCTACCCACCCACACACTGCTCCAAGGGCCCATTGGCTCGCAAAAAATCCCAGCGTAGGGTTAGCTTCTCGTCTTTTAATTTAAAGCCCAAAAAGTAGCTGCGAACACTGTCTTCGCCGCAGTGGGCGTTGGCGGCGGTTTGTTTTCCAGTTGGACTGTTTTCCACCGGGCCCCAGTTGAGGCTGCACCAAAGGTTGCCTTGCTTCACCCATTGCGGGGTGATGACATAGGGTGCGGCGCGCACGGTGCCGCCTTTTTTGAAAGGCTCGCGTGCGCATTGTTTTTTTGTGCCCCAAATACCGTAAAACGCTTCTCGTTTATCGACGGCCTCTTCGCTTAATGCGGCGAGAGGGGTGAGGATAAGGAGCGATGTTAGAATAAGGGTACGCATGGTATTGCGATAGCAAGGTTGAGCTTGCGCTTCCAATCAAATTGGCGTGTGAAATTGGGAAGCTATTCTCTAAAGGTTGAGCGAACTCTAATTATGCGTTCGGTTTAGCTGGCAGGAGATGCGCCGCGACCGAAAAGCAACCATGATGGGCTGGCACCAAGAATGCCGGCAAGCATTGTCAGACGGTTAGAACGCGGCGTTGCGCGGTCATGTTCCCATGCTTCTAAGGTCTCATCTTCTACGCCCACTAATTCTGCAACTTCGGACAAGGATGAGTTTTGAATGGCTCTGGCTCGGCTCAAACGGCCACCAAGGGTATCAAAGTCTCCAGTCTTCGTCGTCATGTTAGTTGAGGGCATAAATGAGCATCCTTATTGCTGTTCTAATTGCGACAATGTACATGTCGTATAGTTTATTTGCGCCATGATTGCAAATAAATGCGACATTTTAGGATGCGCATGTCGTAATGCCGACATGCTGCCTGTTGGGTAGCATCGGTTTTAAGTCATCAAATTGATTGAAAGTTTGGGCTTTAAAATACTAGCCGCGGGTTCACTCTGCCAACCGATAACGAACGACAATGCCCGCATTCACAATCACCGTGGTGCGCTCTGTGACTTCGTCATAGACGTTCAGTCCACCTTTCACCCCGCGTGGTGAAACGGTGCCGTACGGCAGTTCTTTTGCAACGAGGTCGAGGTCGATTTTTTCTGGTTCATTCGCTGCCAAGGTTAGTTCGATTTCCATGGCGTTTGGGTCGAGGCCGAGCGTTTTAAAAAAGGTGAGGGATGAGTGATGAATCGCGTCTTGCACTGCGCGTTTTCCAGCCTTCGTGTAATCTGAACCGTATAGATCAACACCGACGCCCATTTCCAAAATGATTTGTTTGAGTTCGCTCATGATGCAACCCTCCAGTCTTTGTCCTCGGGCAGGTCGAGATAAACCACGACGGCGGCGTTGACCATGATTGTCGAAGATTCCCCGTTGGCTTTCAGCGTATCAAGGCCACCCAGTTCAACGCTTACTTCTGCTTGGCCATAAGGCAGGGTTTCGGCAACGGCTTGCTTGTCCACTTGGTCCGGTTTCTGTGCGCCGATAATGATTTTCACATGCATATCTTCCCGTGGCACATTGAAAGCATCAGCAATGGTGAGCGAGTTTTGCCGCAGCGCGTTTGACAAAGCGCGGATGGCGGCTTTGGTATAATCTTCGCCTCTAATATCGGTACCCATACCGAGTTCAAGAACCATGCGTTTTAAGGCCATGAGGTGTGTCTTTCTGTTTAATTAGTCGTGAGCTTTTGGAAACGCTCAATACTGATATTGGAGCCGCAAGCGATTATGCCAACTTTTTTGCCTTCTAATGTTTTATGCAACGGGCCGATCAGGGCTGCAAGGGATGAAGCACAGGCGGGTTCCGCGAGTATCTTTAGACCATCCATCATGTGACTCATTGCAGTACGTAGCTCATCGTCAGTGACGCGTACGATCTCATCAACATGAGCACGCGCTAAGGCCAAGGAATAAGGCGCAGTCATCGGAGAACCAAGGCTATCTGCGATGGTGTCGACTTTTTCAAGAGTTGTAATTTCGCCTGTTTGGAAGCTTTGAAACATTGCGTCCGCGCCAAAGGGCTCAACGCCAAAAACGTGTATATTCGGATTGTGCAGTTTGGCGGCAAGGCTCATGCCACTGATTAACCCGCCGCCGCCAATAGGCACGATTAACGCATCAAGATCAGGGTAGGCTTCTAAAAACTCTGCCGCGCATGTGGCGGAACCGAGTGTCATATGTTCGCCTTCAAACGGGTGCATGATGGTGCGGTCTTCATCTTCCGCGATTTGTCCCATGGTGCTGAAGGCGTCTTTGATGGTTTCAACCAAGACGACTGTCGCACCGAGAGCCTTGCAACCTTCAATGCGCACGGGGTCAACGTGGCTTGGCATGACGACTTTGGCGCTTATGCTTAGTTTGCTAGCTGCCCATGAAATTGCAAGCGCATGGTTTCCACCACTTACTGTGACCACGCCTGCATTCTTTTGTTGTTTGGATAATTGCGACATACCGATAAAAGCGCCGCGTGCTTTAAAGGAACTAGCTTGTTGGAGGTGTTCCAGCTTAATAAAGGCCGATGAGCGTTCGGGTAGTAGATGTGTAAGCCGATCAGATGTCAGCGGTGCGATAGGTGTTTTTACAAGGTCGCCTTGGATGATGGTTCGTGCATCGATGACGTTTTGATACGTAGGGAAATTTGTCATCCGAACCAATCTGTGAGCGAGGGTTTAAGAGAGTAATTTGTTTATTTGCAAAATATGCTTGTGACCAATCAAATTGGCAGATTTTTTAAGAATATTAACCTTTGTATGATTTTATTAACCATAATTTTCACCTCTGGATTTGATGTTATGTTTGCTAAAAAGAAAAAAGACACTGCTATTGATGAAGCTAATGCGCATGTAGACCGCACTGAATTCTACGAATCTATGATGAATATAATGCGTCATGGTATCGCTTTCATTGATGCAGATCACTATGTCGTTTTTGCGAACAAGGCTTTTTGGGCAAATTATTTGAACGTAAATGCTGATTTACCCAATCCCGTCCACATGACGGAAATGCTTCGTGCCTTTTTGACGAAAAGCAAATTTGCAGGTGATATCGATGCGGAAATTCAAAAACGTTATCAACTCGTTGTAGCTGGGTGTGTTGGCTTAGAAATGTCGTTCCCTAATGGCATGGCGATGTGTATCGACCGGATCGTACGTGAAGATGGGGCGATAATCGCCGCAGGTAACGATGTCACGGAATTGAAAGAAGCTGAAAAGAAAATACATAGCGAGTTCGCCGCCTATCAAGATCGTGTGGCAAGTGAATTGGCCGCGGCTGGTACTGAGATTGGTGGCGCATCGACGACACTGAGCCACAGTTGCGAAGGCATCGCAAAAGGCGCTGAAGGGGCAATTGAACTTTCCGCCGCTGTTTCTTCTGCAACGGAAGAAATGTCTGCCTCCATCAATGAAATTGCAGGGCGCACCAATGTTGCCGCTGAAAAATGTGGTGGCGCCAGTACGGTTGCTGCAGAAGCTGAAGCTAAAGTTTCCGAATTATCTGAAGCCGTCGAGCGCATTGAAACGTTTGCTGCAACAATTCAAGCGATTGCAGATCAAACGAACCTGCTTGCTCTTAATGCAACGATTGAGGCCGCCCGTGCGGGTGAAGCTGGCCGTGGGTTTGCCGTTGTTGCGTCTGAGGTGAAATCTTTGTCGCAACAAACAGCCAACGCGACAGCTGAAATTAGCAGCCAAATTGAAGATGTGCGAAATGTCTCTTCTGTTGCGGCTCAAGCGATTGAGAAAATTACGGCTTCTATCCGCGAAATTTCCGAAATGTCGACGGATACAGCAAGCGCAGTTTCTCAGCAGCGCGGGGTTGTTGGTGAGATTGTGACCCACATGGGTGAACTGCAAGGTGTTGTTTCTGCAAACAAGGGCGCAATTGCCGAAATTGAAAATGTCGCAGGCAAAGTAAATAAGAATGCAGAAGAATTAACTGGCAAAATTACAGCCCTTGTTCAAGAAGGCGTTAAATCAATCGCCTAAAAGTAGTCAGAGTTCTTTACTCCCACTGGTTGATCATTTCGAGATTTGTCTTTATTAGGCTGGCATGAGCGCAAACTATGCGCCTTGCTCATGAGTGGCCTGTGGCTAAATCATGAGCGAAAACATGAATTTCGAACACTAGGTGAGTGGGTAAGATGGCAAGATTGGTTATGAAGTTCGGCGGAACATCCGTCGGCGATCTCGACCGAATTCGTCGTGTTGCACGCCATGTTAAGCGTGAAGTTGATGCTGGGCATCAAGTGGCCGTTGTCGTTTCCGCAATGTCTGGCGAAACCAATCGCCTTGTCGATTTATGCAAACAAGCAGCACCCATGCATGACGCGCGTGAATATGACAGCGTTGTTGCCTCTGGTGAGCAAGTGTCTTCGGGCCTTCTTGCGATCACCCTTCAATCTATGGGCGTCGATGCGCGGTCATGGCTTGGCTGGCAGATTGCGCTTAAAACGGATAGTTCGCATGGCGCGGCGCGCATTGAGGATATCGATTCAGATAAACTCGATGAACGTCTTAGGCTTGGCCAAGTCGCTGTCATCGCAGGATTTCAAGGTATTTCGCCTGAAGGTCGTGTTGCGACCCTTGGTCGCGGTGGGTCTGATACAACAGCGGTTGCGATTGCTGCGGCAATTAATGCAGATAGATGCGATATTTATACAGATGTAGATGGTGTCTATACGACGGACCCGCGTATCGTGAAAAAAGCGCAGCGCCTTGAGCGTGTGTCTTTTGAAGAAATGTTAGAAATGGCGTCGTCAGGCGCTAAAGTTTTACAAGTGCGTTCGGTCGAATTGGCGCATATTAAAAATGTGCGGACCTTTGTGCGGTCTTCATTTACTGATCCGGATGATCCGTCGATTGTGAATGCAAGTTTTCCGCCTGGCACTTTGATTTGTGATGAGGATGAAATCATGGAACAGCAACTGGTAACTGGCATCGCTTATGCAAAAGACGAAGCGCAAATTTCTCTGCGTCGTGTTGCTGATACGCCGGGAGTTGCGGCAGATATTTTTGGCCCGCTTGCTGATGCCAACGTCAATGTTGATATGATTGTGCAAATCGTCTCTGAAAGCGGCGATACAACAGATATTACTTTTACAGTTCCATCTGGTGATTTTGAACGTTCAATCGAAACATTAAATAAAGCCGGCTTTACAGATGTTGGCGGCGATAAGAATTTGGTCAAAGTGTCCGTTATCGGTATTGGTATGCGTTCGCATGCGGGTGTCGCGGCGACTGCTTTTAGAGCCCTTTCAGAAAAGAACATCAATATTATTGCGATCACAACTTCGGAAATTAAGATTTCCATTTTGATTGATGCAGCGTATACGGAGCTTGCAGTGCGCACACTTCATAGTGTGTACGGACTGGACGCTGATTAGTTATCCTAATCTCAAATTGAGGAACGTTACATGCGGCCTGGACCCGCTGGTCCTCGTATCTTGCTGCGCAGCCTGCGCGAAATTATGGCGGAGCAGATACAACCACAGGATCGGTTGAACAAGATTGTGAATCAGATTGCCTCGAACATGGTGGCCGAGGTCTGCTCTATCTATGTCTTGCGTTCTGATGGTTGTCTTGAGCTTTTCGCAACAGAAGGCCTGAAAGCCGAAGCGGTTCACTCGGTCACGCTGAAAATTGGGGAAGGTCTTGTTGGTCTGATCGCCTCAACAGCCTCACCACTTAATTTATCAGATGCGCAAACGCACCCAGCCTTCGCCTATTTGCCGGAGACTGGCGAGGAAATCTATAACGCGTTTCTGGGTGTGCCGATCTTGCGAGCAGGTAGCACGCTTGGCGTTTTAGTCGTCCAAAACCGCGCTCACCGTGTTTATTCAGAAGAAGAAGTCGAAGCGCTTCAAACCATTGCAATGGTGTTTGCCGAAATGATTGTCGGTGAAGAGCTCAAGGGCTTGCTGTCTAATCAGACTGAATTAGACCGGCTGCGCTCGATGACAATTTCAGGCTTGGGTTTTGCTGAGGGTATTGGCCTTGGTCATGTGGTTTTGCATGAACCGCGTGTGGTTGTAACCAACCTTATTAGCGAAAATTCCAACACGGAAATGCAGCGCCTTGATGCGGCGGTGAATGATCTGCGCTTGTCGGTTGATAATATGTTGTCACGACGCGATATCGCGGCAACAGGCGAACACCGTGAAGTGCTGGAAGCTTACCGCATGTTTGCCCATGATCGCGGTTGGGTTCGCAAGATGGAAGAGGCAATTGGTAATGGCCTCACCGCGGAAGCTGCCGTTGAAAAAGTACAAAGTGATATGCGCGCACGGATGTTGCGCCAGTCAGATCCTTATTTAAAAGAACGCCTGCACGATTTTGATGATCTGGCTTATCGCCTGCTTCGTCAATTGATGGGTAAATCTGACGGCGTTGATACGGATGATATTAGCGACGCAATCATCGTTGCTAGAACAATGGGTGCGGCTGATCTTCTGGATTATGATCCTGAAAAAGTGCGCGGCCTTGTTCTGGAAGAAGGCGCGCCGACCAGCCATGTGACGATTGTTGCGCGTGCTCTTGGTATTCCGACTGCCGGACAAGCCGAAGATGTTTTGACGCTGCTTGATGCTGGCGAAGCAATCATTGTTGATGGTGATACGGGCGAAGTACACCTGAGACCTGCCAGTGACGTTGAGGCTGCCTATGCCGATAAGGTGCGTATGCGGGCGAAGCGCCAAGAGCGTTATGTTGAACTTTTAAACGTTGAGCCTGTCACCAGAGATGGTACGCGGATCGATCTTAACCTCAATGCTGGTCTTGGCATTGATATGGAAAACCTAGAGACAACAAAGGCAGATGGCGTTGGTCTTTTCAGGACTGAGCTCCAGTTTATGATCGCTTCAAGCTTGCCTCGATTGACCCAGCAGCAAGATTTTTATGAAGCCGTTATAAACCGCGCAGCAGGCAAGCCGGTCACCTTCCGTTTGCTTGATATTGGCGGTGATAAGATTTTGCCTTACATGCGGATGGGGTCAGAAGAAAACCCTGCAATGGGCTGGCGCGCTATTCGTCTTGGACTTGATCGACCGGGTCTATTTAGAGTTCAAGTGCGGGCACTCATTCATGCCTCTCGCAATCGCGAATTGCGTTTGATGATCCCGATGGTCACTGAGGTCGAAGAGGCTCGCGAAGCAAAGCAGCTTGTTCAAAAAGAAATTGCACATGCCTCCCGCCACGGCCGTGGATTGCCATCTAAGGTGAGCTTTGGCGTGATGATTGAAGTGCCATCTCTGCTTTGGCAGATGGAGGAACTGTTTGAAATCGTCGATTTTGCCTCTGTCGGTTCCAATGATTTGTTGCAATTCCTGACGGCTTGTGACCGCGGCAATATGAAGCTTTCTGGCCGTTTTGATAGTTTGACCAAAGCAAATATGAGTGCGCTGAAATCTATTGTTGATGCAGGTACGAAGGCTGGAAAGCCTGTCACGCTGTGTGGCGAAATGGGCGGACAGCCAATTGAAGCTTTGGCATTGCTTGGCCTCGGCTATCGCTCGCTTTCCATGAACCCTTCATCAATTGGTCCTGTCAAAGCAGCGGTTCTTGAAACCAACCTTGAAACGCTCAAGGCAGAAGTTGACGCTTTTATGAGTGGGCCAAATAATGAGACATTGAGAGAGCGCTTGACGCGCTTTGCTCAAACACACGATATTCCTTTGTAGCGAACAACATCCGCTGCGCCTTTAATCTCTGCTTTCTTTCAGAAATGAACCCCTATGCTTTCAGATGAAAAAATTAATTCAATTGTTGCTCGCGCCGATGACATCATGGCGCAGATGGCTGAAAGTCCAGAGCCTGAGATTTATGTGAAATTGTCGAAGGAGTTTTCGGACCTTGAGCCTGTTGTAAACAACATCAGGGAATTGAAGGATTCACAAAACGAGTTTGCTGATCTGGCGGAAATGCTGGCGGATGGTGACACGGACGCTGAAATGAAGGAAATGGCTGAAGCTGAAATGCCTGAGCTTCGCGAGAAAATTGACGCGCTCACCGCAGAAATTCAAGTTCAATTGCTGCCCAAAGACATCGCCGATAAAAAGAATGCGATTGTCGAAGTCCGCGCAGGCACGGGCGGTGATGAAGCGGCTTTATTCGCAGGTGATTTATTCCGCATGTATGAGCGCTATGCCGCCGTACAGGGTTGGAAATTTAATGTCATGACCATGAATGACGGCGACGTTGGTGGCTTTAAAGAGGCTGTTGCCAATATTTCCGGTGAAGGTGTGTTTGCGCGTTTGAAATTTGAATCGGGCGTTCACCGTGTGCAACGGGTGCCAGAAACAGAATCAGGTGGCCGCGTGCATACATCAGCAGCAACCGTTGCCGTTCTTCCTGAAGCGGAAGAAGTTGATATTGAAATCCGTACTGAAGATATTCGTATTGATACAATGCGGGCATCAGGCGCTGGCGGGCAGCACGTTAATACAACCGATAGTGCGGTTCGAATTACCCATGAACCAAGCGGTATTGTTGTAACCTCGAGCGAAAAGTCACAACACCAAAACCGCGCCAATGCGATGAAAGAACTACGGGCTCGATTGTTTGATGCGGAACGCCAAAAAGCGGACAAAGAGCGCGCTGATTCCCGTAAAGGCCAAGTGGGTTCAGGCGACCGCTCTGAGCGGATTAGAACCTACAATTTCCCGCAGGGGCGTGTTTCTGACCACCGGATCAATTTGACGCTTTATAAACTTGAAAAAGTGCTCATGGGTGAAGCGCTTGATGAACTTTTGGACGCGTTGATTACAGACCACCAAGCAACGCTCCTTGCTGCCACGAACGAGGAATAAGAGCGTTGAGCATGAAGCTTGGCACGCTCTATGCTGAGTGTCGGCAAACGCTTCGCAATGCGCTTTCATCCCATTCATTCGCGACGCCAGACTTGGATGCAAGACTGCTTTTATGCCATGCGCTTGATTTTTCCAGTCATGCCCCTGTCACTAATCCCGACCTAATTATAGATGATCAAGGCTGTGCTTTGGTTCATGACGTAATTGAACGCCGTGCATTGGGCGAACCTGTTGCCCGTATTCAGGGGTATCGTGAATTTTGGGGTCTGCGCTTCGATCTTAATGACGACACGCTGATACCACGCCCAGAAACGGAAGGTATTGTTGAAATCGTGCTTGAGTGGGCGCGAGGGCAAGGCCGAGAAGGTGAAGCGCTTACTATCGTTGATATAGGTACGGGTAGCGGCGCCATTTTAACAAGCCTTTTGACAGAGTTGCCGAATGCAATTGGCATCGGTTCTGATATTAGCCAAGAAGCGCTGAATATGGCGGTACAAAATGCTGAACGGCAGGGTGTGCAAAAACGCTTTAAGCCCATGATTTCAAATTATGGTTCTGCTCTTGAAGGAACCTATGACGTGATCGTTTCAAATCCGCCTTATATACGCGATGATGACCTTCAAAACCTTGGTGATGGGGTGAAGGAGCATGACCCTGCGCGGGCTCTTTTTGGTGGCGAAGATGGGTTAGATGCTTACCGAGCGCTTACGCCGTGGTGCTATCAAGCAATTCGTGAGGATGGAATTTGCCTGTTTGAACATGGATTTGACCAACAAGCACAGGTGATGGCATTGGCCAAAGAGATAGGTTTTGAGGATGTTCAGCCGATTTTTGATCTGTCTGATGTGCCTCGTATTGTGAAAATGGTCAAAAAATCACAAAAATAACTTAAAAGTCATGGGGTTTGTGGATAAATCGCTTGGAAATACGGTGGGAAATGAGTAACGTGGTTTGTGAAGGTGATCACATTCTTGTTTTAGAGTGACACCAATTTTATGTCCCGCACAATCACAGCACCTTGTATGAGCTAATAGCGCAGGTGAGAAGTGCTTTTGATAAGGGACCAATCTGACCAGCACCTTTGATGTAGGCCAAGTGAAAAATTCTTAAACTCAAGAAAAAACAGTTTTGTTCTGTCGTCACTTTTAAGCAGTGATCGAGGAACGTAGATTTAACATGAAGAGAGCCGTGTATGAGGCAGAATAATAAAAATAATCGTGGTCGTGGTCGCGGTGGACGTAAGAGCCCTAATCCTCTCACACGTTCTTATGAGAGCAACGGTCCAGATGTGAAAGTGCGCGGCACGGCGCAGCATGTGGCTGAAAAATATTTGACGCTTGCCCGCGATGCCTTGTCTTCTGGTGATAGCGTTGCTGCGGAAAACTATTTCCAGCATGCAGAACACTATAACCGTATCATCATGACAGCACAGGCACAGCAAAGTGCGGCGCGTGATGAAGAACGGCGCCAACAGGTTGCTGCAAGTGGCCAAAGCGAGCAACCTTCTGTTGACGGTGGTGCTCAACCGACGCCTCCATCTGGTGAAGAGCCTCAGCCATCCATGGGTGATGTGCCGGTCAATGGATCGTCAGCAAATGGAAATGCCGCAGCCTCTGAAAATGGCGATACGCGCAATCAAGACGAGCAACCAAGACCTCGTCGCCGTAGACCGCCAAGTAAGCCTCGCGCTCGTGCAAGCGAAGAGGGCGATGTGGAAGTAAAAGCAAAACCAGCAGATGTGAGCGAGAGTATCGCTGACAATCCTCCGGCATTTTTACTTAACGAATAGACTTTGTCTGTTGACTAACTTTAAATCTATGACTTTATCGCCATGCTTTTGCTGCATAGCGCGCTAGAATATCTATGTTTCCGCCATTTTACAGTTCTTATTAAGTGTTTCATTAATAATAGAGTGGTATTCTTTAGTAACTAGAGTGTACTGGGCAGTTGCGGACTTGAATTTCAACAATGTAAAAGCAGCTTTTATTGCTGAAGATAAGTTATCTGCCTTAGGTGTTTTGGCGGAGCTAAGCAGCGATCTTTCAATTGAGTTGATCGTCTGGGAGTTTATCGACGCCGCTGATCTTACAGCCTTTGACATCGTTATTGTAAGCTTAGATCTCAAACACCCAAGCATTGCCAGTCAGCTAAGTGATGTCCTCAAAACATCACAATTTACGGGGCAACTCATTTTTGCGACTGATAAATCTAGTCGTGTAGAGGTAACACAGGCTCATGCATTAGGGGCCGTTAGCACGATTGCGCGCCCTATAAATGTAACGCAACTTTCCAAAACACTTCTTGATGTTACGCATATCAATATACAATCGGAAAAAGAGCCGATTGAATTTGCATCAGATACCTGTATCAAAATAGCAGATATGATGGATGCGGTTACCATTGCCGCACGCCGTGGTGGACCTCTTCCTTTGGACGAAATCCATATTAATTGCGAGAATGTTATTGCGTCGATGCGTAATGGAAATATGAACACATGGCTGAAAGCTGTGCGGTCACATTCTTCATATACCTATCGTCACGTTATGATTGTAACCGGATTTGCAGCACTCTTTGCGACGCGGTTCAACATGGCGCAGGAAGATGCAAGCAAGCTTACTCTAGGGGCGATGCTGCATGATATTGGCAAGATTTTCATACCTGGTAAAATTCTCCACAAGCCTGGAAAACTGACGCAACACGAGACGGAAATTGTTCGTGAGCACGCGGTAAAGGGCGCAGAACTGCTAGAAAAAGATGGCAGTTTTGATGATGAGCTGATCATGATTGTACGCAATCATCATGAACTGTTGGATGGAAGTGGTTATCCGGACGGACTGCGTGGGGATGAAATTCCCGATATTGTGCGCATCATGACGGTCGTTGATATTTTTTGCGGATTGATAGAGGCGCGGTCTTACAAAGCATCATTGCCGATGGATACAGCTTACAAAATGTTGCGAAGCATGGGCTCGAAGTTGGACCAGGCAATCGTTCGTGGGTTTGAACCAATCGCCTATGATAATGCGTCTCACGAGATGATTAAGAAAATCAGAAAGACAGCGGCCTAAAAAATTAAATAATTTAAGTTTTTTTTCGTCTTTTGCTCTTACTCTCCCGCCGTAAGAGTGAACTAGGCGTGCGTTTAATGGGGCAAAACACTAAATTTTCAATCAAAGCAGCATTCGTAACGGATGACAAAACGCATGCCGTAAGCATTATGCCGGCTGTGGCTTCTGTGATTGATATCGAGCTGTTTGCTTGGGAAAGCCTGCAAAGCAATGATTTGCTGGGTGTTCATATTCTTATTTTTGATGTCGATATTGCTAACGTTGAAAATATCAATCGTTTGAAAAGCATTCATAAGTCTGTCGGTCATGAGCCGCATACAATTTATCCGGTCGACCGCAGGGATCATCGTGCTGAATCTCAAATAAATGCGTTAAGAGCGAAGCATACTGTAGCCCGCCCGCTAGTGAGCGGCGCATTAATCGAAAAAATAACAGATATTTGCGAAAACGAAGCCGATGTTGTGTCGTATATTGCTGCGAACACGCCTGAAAAGAAAGCAGCGGCAACATCGCTGATGATTTCAGATCTCTTCGATGGTATATCAAGTTCGATTTTACGCGGTGGGCTGTTGCCAACGGCTGAACTGAACACAACCACGCGGGATGTTGTTCGGACGCTTGAATCAGCTGATATGAACACATGGTTGGCAGCTGTTCGGACGCATTCCTCATTTACCTATAAGCATGTCATGGTTGTTACTGGTTTCGCAGCAGCCTTTGGTCTTGTCTTTAACATGGGCCATGAAGATAAAGAGCGATTGACGCTTGCAGCGCTTGTTCACGATATTGGTAAAACCAAAACACCGCTCAAAATTTTGGATAAACCGGGAAAACTATCTGATGCCGAGTTAAGGACGATGCGTAAGCATCCGGTTGAGGGTTACGAAATTCTCGCTAAAAATCCTGATCTTGGACACGAAATCGCGATGGTCGCGCGTAGCCACCATGAATATTTGGATGGCTCTGGTTATCCAGATGGGCTTGGCGCGTCTGAAATTCCAGATATTGTTCGCGTGATGACTGTTATTGATATTTTCTCAGCATTAATTGAGGCGCGATCCTACAAACGTTCGTTGCCGCCAGAACAAGCCTATGCTGTCTTACAGGAAATGGGCGGTAAACTTGATCAGGATGTTGTGCGAGCATTTGAGCCAATTGCTCTTAGCCAAAACACAAATGATCTCGTAACACGTTTAAATCGAACTGTTGCATAACTTATAGAACGGGAAGATAGAGTGGAGTGCGCTTGTTGTTTGGTTGAAAACGACTTCGCAAATTCCCATATCTTAATCGTCCCTTGCCATTTTTGGGAGGGGTGCGGTTGTCCATGAGGGAGGCCGGTGGTTTGAAATGTCTTTGTTTGCTCCGCAGTGAGAAATAAAGCAGCAGACTTTAGGAGTTCACTTTATGAACATGGAACAGTATTCAGAGCGCGCGCAGGGGTTTATTCAATCTGCCCAGACGTATGCGCTTGGCCAATCACATCAACAATTTTTGCCTGAGCATTTGCTTAAAGTGATGCTTGATGACCGCGAAGGTTTTGCCAGTGGCTTGATCGAACAGGCTGGCGGTGATCCCAAAACGGCTCTTCTTGGCGTGGAAGCTGCCCTTGCCAAACTGCCAAAAGTAAGCGGCGGCAATGGCCAGATGTATATGAGCCAGCCAATCGCCAAGGTTTTTTCAACAGCAGAAGACATCGCGAAAAAGGCGGGCGATAGCTTCGTTACCGTTGAGCGTTTGCTTTTGGCGCTCGCGATGGAAAAGCTAGCGGCCACGGCGTCAATTCTCAAAAAGAGTGGTGTAACGCCGAAAGCGCTTAATTCAGTGATCAATGATATACGCAAAGGGCGTACGGCTGATAGTGCGACCGCTGAAAACGCCTATGAAGCACTGAAAAAATACGCACGTGATCTCACTCAAGATGCGCGGGACGGAAAACTTGATCCGGTGATTGGTCGTGACGAAGAAATTCGCCGTGCCATTCAGGTGCTCTCACGTCGCACGAAAAACAATCCGGTGCTGATCGGTGAGCCGGGCGTTGGCAAAACAGCGATCGCCGAAGGCTTGGCGCTGCGGATCATCAATGGCGATGTGCCTGAAAGCTTGCGGGACAAGCAATTGCAGGCGCTGGATATGGGCGCTTTGATTGCGGGTGCAAAATATCGCGGTGAATTTGAAGAGCGTTTGAAGTCTGTGTTGAATGAAGTGCAATCTGCCAATGGCGATATCGTGCTTTTCATTGACGAGATGCATACTTTGGTCGGCGCTGGTAAATCAGATGGCGCGATGGATGCGTCTAATCTTTTGAAACCGGCACTTGCACGTGGCGAACTTCATTGTGTTGGGGCGACCACGCTTGATGAATATCAAAAATATGTCGAGAAAGACGCAGCCCTTGCGCGTCGGTTCCAGCCCGTTTTCATTAATGAGCCGACGGTGGAAGACACAATCTCGATTTTGCGCGGTATTAAAGAGAAATATGAGCTGCACCACGGTGTAAGAATCACCGACAGCGCGCTAGTTTCTGCTGCTACATTATCTAATCGTTACATCACAAACCGTTTTTTGCCAGATAAGGCGATCGATTTGATGGATGAGGCGGGTTCACGGTTGCGGATGCAGGTTGATTCTAAGCCAGAAGCGCTTGATGAGTTGGACCGCAAGATCATTCAATTGAAAATTGAACGCGAGGCGCTTCGTAAGGAGACAGATGTTGCCTCTAAAGATCGTTTGAGTGCGCTTGAAAATGAGCTAACCGCACTAGAAGAAGACGCAGCTGCGCTCACAACCAAATGGGAATCAGAAAAAGCGTCTCTTTCAGATGCTCAAAAACTGAAAGAAGAGCTGGACCACGCCCGCATTGAATTAGAACGTGCGCAACGCACGGGCGATTTAGCGAAAGCGGGTGAGCTTTCATATGGTTTGATACCTGAGCTTGAGAAAAAGCTTAGTGAGGTTGAAGCCGCAGGCGATGCGCGGGAGAATGAGCTTGTGCATGAAGCCGTGACACCTGAAAATATCGCCCATGTAATCTCGCGTTGGACAGGTATTCCAGTCGATAAAATGCTGGAAGGTGAGCGCGAAAAATTACTTCGCATGGAAGATGAGCTTGGCAAGACCGTTGTTGGTCAAGGCGAGGCGGTTCATGCCGTATCCACTGCTGTGCGTCGTGCGCGGGCAGGGTTGCAAGATCCTAACCGTCCAATTGGCTCGTTTATGTTCTTAGGCCCAACAGGTGTTGGTAAGACGGAGCTTACCAAAGCGCTGGCGACCTTCTTGTTTGATGATGAGACTGCGATGGTGCGTGTCGATATGTCTGAGTTCATGGA
>JBDWKL010000035.1 GCA_039973685.1 Hyphomicrobiales bacterium | reverse complement strand
TATCAAAAACATCGCCATGGGCATCTGCAATGCCAATTTTTGCAGGGCGTGTGCCCGCGCTATATTCGCCAATATTGATAAGCGCGTGGCCATAACCTGACCTATTGAGCGACTGGCGAACTTTGTCCGTGATGAAGCCTTGAGCAATGCCATTAAAGGTGAGGGCCATTCCCTTTTGTTGAAATTTCAAGTGCGAGGCATTTGAGGTTTCAACTTTATCAATGCCAATGAGAGCCTTTGCCTTTTCCAAATCAGCCTTTGATGGATAGCCTTTGTTCTTTGCGTAAATCTCAAAGAGAGGCTGAATGGTAGGGTCAAACAACCCGTTGGTGTTTTGATTGATTATCTTTGACTGAAGGGTCAGCTGATACAATGAACCACCCCGCGTTTCATGCAGGTCAAGTTTGCCCGATTTATTCAACCGCGACAGGCTGGAACTTGGGTCATAAATCGACAATTGGGTTTCGTGTTCTTCAATCACGCTTAAAGCTGTTTTGATGGCAAGATGTGCCTTGGCTTCATCACCGTAGATTTTAATGGAAGCGTCAGCACCCAGAACAATGCCAGTCCAAATAATGGGTGCCTTTGTTTGCGCCATCAATCGAGCTGGCGCGAGGGCTGCAGCACTTGTTGCAACGGATATGGTGAGAAATCGCCTTCTGCTTAAATTTGCCATGTCTAATCTGTTCTCACAAATTGCGGAATGGGCTGACCTAATCCGCTAGGCTTAAGTTTTGTTCCTCTTGCTGCAAGAACCTGAGGGACACATTGTTCGTCATCGTCATGGATGGTTATGCATTCCAGACATTGAAAACATTCGTCATAGCGAATTTCGCCCGTCTTTTTGATCGCATTATAATCGCAAGTGACTTTGCAAAGCTGACAAGGCGACCCGCATTCGATGCGCCTGTCTATCCATTTTGAAATTCTGAGCACCCCGCCAATGGCCATAACCGCACCAAGTGGGCAGACATAGCGGCAAAAGCCTTTGAAGACAAACATGCTGAAAATGAGCAACCCAACCGCATAGGCGACATAATACCATTCCCGCATGAAGTAGACGGTGACAGCCGTTTTAAAAGGCTCAATCTCATTGAGTTTTTCAGTAAGGGCGGGCGCGAATAAGGCGGCATATACCAACCCAGCAAGCACGAAATATTTTGTGTAGCGAAGCCAATAATCAAGCCTCTCAGGCACGCGGTATTGAGCAATACCAATCATCTCGCCAAGCTTGCTTGCAAATTCTTGCATGGCGCCAAACGGACACAACCACCCACAAAACAAACCGCGCCCCCATAAAACAAAGGAGACAATGACAGCGCCCCATATCAATAGGGAAAATGGATCATAAACCAAAAACTCAAGGCTTTGCCCCTGAAGCAGGCCGCGTATCACCCCAAGTACAGTTGCAATGGATAGTTGCCCTTGTCCCCACCATCCAACAAACCCGATCATAATAGCGAGGATGGTGAAGCGGATTGTTGTGTAATTTGGTAGCGAAGCAAGCCATTGCATGCGGCCAAGCATCAACCAATATAATCCGATGAGACCGATCGTTAAGGCGATCAAGTCAGGCGCACGTTGTTCAATTGCTTGTCGCCATGCAGGCGGGGGGGCTTCGACTGTGTCTGTCTTAAAAAAGCGGCCATCGGTTACATGGGTGATGGTAAAATCACGGGTGCCAATTTCAGGCCGAAACACACCATGTTCACGAATGGCTCGCACTGATAATTGCCATGGTTTTGTGGGGTCAAATCCGAGCCTTCGGTCTGTGCGTAAAATCATCGCAATCTCACCAGGCACACCATTGGCAAGTTCCACATCAAGATCGGCATCTCTTAGTGCGATTGGAAATTTATCCTGCTTTGCAAAAATAAGATCAGGGCTGGTGTTGCGAATAAAATCAGGGCCAACCAATCCGTGCCGTCCTGCATCAATCACCAAAATTGGTTCGTCATTATCTGAGATTTCTTTAAACCGCTCCAGCTCCTCAAAACTATCTTGTGTTAAGGCAGCCTTTGCAATTGAGGTGGGGCCTAAATCAACCACCCATAGATCGAGATAAGGATCATCGGGATAGTCCGCCGCCTCAGCATCGTCGTCTTCCCATGTGCTGTCTTTGAAAGCCTCTTGAACATCCGCATTGGTAATGAGTTTGCGTTTCGCAATCCCTTGTTCAACAAGCATGTCCCACGTTAGTTCTTCGCTATAATCTGGATCGGGGCGCGTTGGTTGTCTGGCGGCGATGCCTGCCATTTTTTCACGGGCAATGGCAAAAGACGCGGCCAAAATAGTTTCATGGGCAATGCGCACGCTTGCCGTGGCTTTTGTTACGCCATCCAAATAGACAAGCGAGCTGCCTTTGCTTTTGCCGCCATAAGGAACGCCCACAACAATCGTGTCGGTTATTGATAGGCCGCGATATTGGGTGACAAAATTATGAAACGCTGCCTCGCCTAATCCTGAGACGAAGATGGGTTCATTGTGAGTGATGATTTCGGCATTGATGAACTTTCCTTCAAGGGTTACTTGAACGAAAAGATTAATGGGTGCGCCTGAAAAACCGGGCAAAGCTGCAAGGGGCTGTGTTTCAAAACCGTAGCCTGCAACGCGACTATCGAGATTAATTAACTCCCAAACACCAGTGCCAATTTCATCACCAAGATCATAAGGCGGTCTTAAATAAGAAAAAGCGCGCTCTCTATCTAGTTCCTGCGCATGGGCCTTGCTTGTCTCAATGATTGCATGGTCAAGAATGCTAAACGTGAGTAGCAGAGTTAGACACTTTAAAATCATCCAAAAACGAAAAGCCATGGAGCATTTTTTTCTAACCGCTTCGATTGGTCAAGAACTTTATAATATATCGGGAAGTTAATACTGCTTTTATCGCCCGCGATAGATAAATGGCGTTTGATTATCTATTGGTATTTGCTCGCGCGTCAGTTCTATTATTTTTTCTTTATAAGGCGACTTGTGGCAGGCAGGGTCTGTTGCTTTGGCATCTCCTGCAATGGCCATTGCTTGGCATCTGCAACCACCAAAATCGACTAATTTCCGATCACAGGAACGACAAGGCTCTTGCATCCAATCGGTGCCGCGAAACGCATTGAAACTTTCAGAATAGTACCAAATGTCTTGCAGCGATTTTTCTTTGACAGTCTCAAATTTCAAATTTGGAATGCTCTCCGCCGCATGGCATGGGAGGACCAAACCTGTGGGGTCAACATTAATGCCAATCCTTCCCCAACCGCCCATGCAGGCCTTCGGGTATGTGGCATAATAATCGGCTGGCACATAATCAATGACCAGTTTGCCTTCGAGTTCTTTGCGGGACTTTTCAACCAGAGCTGTCGTGTCTTTTACTTGCTCTTCTGTCGGCATTAATTGGCCACGATTTTTGACCGCCCAGCCATGAAATTGAACCGTGGCAATCTCCAACCGTCGAGCGCCCAGTTCTTGTGCCAAGTCTATAATGGCTGGCACCTGATCCATGTTTGAGCGGTGGCAAACTGCGTTGACTGTGAGCGGGATTCCAGTGGCATGCACCCAAGCCGCCAGTTCTAACTTTCGCTGGTACCCGCCCTTATAACCACCAACCAAATCTGCTGTTTTTTGGTCAACGCCTTGGATTGATAATTGCACATGATCAAGGCCCGCTTCTGCCAGTGCATCGAGTCGTTTTTCATTGATGCCAATGCCTGAGGTGATGAGGTTTGTATAAAGGCCGCACTCAACCGCTGCCTTAACAAGCTCCACTAAATCCCGCCTTGATGCTGGTTCACCGCCTGATAGATGCAAATGAAGAACACCCATGTCGGCTGCTTGTTGAAACACCTTTATCCAGTCTTGTGTTTCAAGTTCTTGCGCGGCTGTTTTTAGTTGGATGGGGTTTGAACAATAGGGGCAGGCAAGAGGGCAACGATGCGTCAGCTCCGCAAGCATGGCCATGGGTGGCGGGGCAATGTCTAAAAGCTCTTTTGATGAGGCACTCATGGTTTCACATCCAAATAGCCGCGATTTTGCAAATCTCTCAAAAAGGCCACAACATCATTACCAATTTCTTGTTTGGGCGCATTGTATTTAATGCTCAATTCTTCAACGATGTCAGCAAGCGTTTTCTCGCCATCCACAATGGCTAAAATTGCCACGCCAATTTCATCCAAGGCAACCGTGCGTTCTGGTGCAACAAGGACGGTTCTTTCTCGCACCTTATCTTCCTTAATCCGCACGCCGCGGGGCAAATAGACAATACTCTCTTTTGTTAGCGGTGTGGTTGTCATCATTTAACCTGTTTGATCGTGCCAAGCCCCTGGAGGAATTCTACCCGGTTCAACATAAGCGGAATGAAGCGCATCCAATTGCGCCCATAAAACGTCTGTCTTGAAGATAAGGGCATTTGCTGCCGCGTCTTGTTTTTCTTTTGTGTCAGCATGGCGCAAAACCCAATCAAGACCAAATGCCACATCTTTCGGCGCCTCTTTTAAGCGGTGCTTAAAATAAGAAAGCGAGGCATCATCGGCAAAATCATAATTAGCCATCAGGCCTTCAATACGGTTTGCATGAATCTTCGGGGCAAACAGTTCCGTTAAAGAGGCCGCCATGGCTTCCAGCATTGGCTTATCACGCACAAAGCTCACATAGGCATCCACGCAGAATTTCGTGGCTGGTAACACGCCGTCACAGCTTTCAACATAATCAGGATCAAGTCCAACGGCCTCAGCAAGTTTGAGCCAACGACGAATACCGCCGCCTTCTTGCGTTCCCCCATCATGGTCTTCAATTCGCGATCGCCATGCCCGTCTTAATTCGGTGCTTTCACAACGGGACAAGAAGGCGGCGTCTTTCATGGGAATGCGGCTTTGATAATAAAACCGATTAATCACCCAAGCCCGAACCTGCGTGGGTGTGCATTTTCCACCATGTAACAAGGCATGAAAGGGGTGTTTGTCGTGGTAGCGTTCTGCTCCAATTTGGCGCAGTCGTGCTTCAAAATCTGCGTTGGTTTGGGGGGCTGTCAAAGTTGGACCTCCATACCGTCAAACCCAATTTCCCAGCCTGCTTGTTCTATGGTTTTGCGTTCAACAGATTGCTTGTCCCAGACTGGATTGGTGTTGTTGATGTGAACATATATCTTTCGCCCAACATTCAACTTTGCAAAACCTTCAAGCGAACCATCCGCCCCTGCCATGCTGATATGACCCATGCGTGCGCCTGTCTTGGCGCCAACTTTCGCTTTTTTCATTTCATCATTATTGAAAACAGTGCCGTCGAAAAACACGATGGCTTCACCTTGCAAGCGCTGCTTTAAATCATCGGTGAGCTTTGCACATCCTGGAATATACCAAAGACACCCGCTGTCATTATACAGCTTAACGCCAACGGTTTGCTCCCCTTCAATATCCGTTGCAACGTCCCCCTTTTCCATGAACAAAGGCACTTTGCCTGGCACGGAAAAAAGCTCGGCAGTGATACCGCTTACAAGTTCAAAAGGGGTGTCCAACACAATTTCGTGAAATTTGACAAATTGTGGATCAAGGGCGTTAAAAATCGGATTTTCTGCAATCAGCTTTGCAATTTCAACCGTCAAGAAAACGTTGAAAGGCTGCTTTTCGCGTAAAATAAGAAGGCCCGCAATGTGATCAATATCGCCATTGGTGAGCAAAACGCTTTTAACCGGACTGTCGCGAAGACCGGTTGGATGCAGTTGCGTATTGTCTTGGATTTGAGTGCGAATATCAGGCGACGTGTTTAAAATCGCCCATTCCGTGTTGTTTGCTGAAACGGCGATAGAAGATTGTGTTTGAGGTACTATTTCCTCACCCAACCGCGCTTTAACACAGTTAGAACAGCCGCAATTCCATTGCGGTAGGCCGCCACCAGCGGCAGAACCCAGAACTAAAGCACGCAAACTTTTTGGCATTTACGCGCTCCAGTAAAATTATTTTCTTAAAAAAGAACTGGCTCGTTTTCATCCGCAGGCATATAGCGGCTAATTTCCATGCCACAGCATACTTCAATAATTTTCGGTGCATTCCATTTCATGATTACATCCTCCGTAAATTTAATATTCAATATGCTATCGCGCTAAGAACCTATTGGCAAGTTTCCCTAAAAGCTTGTTGAATTACTCTCCAGCCCAATTGCCAGCTTCTTTGAGTGGCGCGATTGGTGGTGTAAGCATGTTGGTCATCAACGCCTCCGGTTTGAACTCGTTGTTTTTCTGGTTTCTATCATTTGTTATCGACTCTTCTTTTAATTTTCGTATTATTCGATTTCGAACGAATAAGAAAATCAGATAAGGGAATTCAATTAGATGTTCACGACAGAACGCCAAAAAAAGATTTTGGAATTAGTCAAAGCTGAAGGACGTGTATTTGTCGAAGATCTCGTTGAAAAATTTGACGTAACGCCACAGACTTTACGCGCAGACCTTAAGTTTCTAAGCAAAAACAATAAGCTGGTTCGGTTCCATGGCGGAGCACAGGCGATTGATGGCCGTGTGAACGTCGAATATGAGTCTAGGCGCCAAATTGCAGCCCCTCAAAAGATCGCGATTGGCAAAGCAGCGGCTGAATTAATCCCAAACAACGCCTCGTTATTCGTCAACATTGGCACGACGACTGAAGCATTTAGCGATGCCTTGATTGAGCATGAGGGATTGATGATTATTACTAATAACATCAATGTTGCCAGTAGTTTACGCCTTGCGGTGAAGAATGAAATGATCATGGCAGGTGGTGTTGTGCGTGCATCAGACGGCGGTGTTGTTGGTGAGGCGGCTGTTGATTTCATCAACAATTTCAAAGTGGATTTTGCCATCATTGGCTCTTCCGCTATTGATTCAGATGGCTCGCTTCTCGATTACGATTTTAGAGAAGTGAAAGTCTCGCAAGCAATTATTGAAAACGCCCGACACGTCATATTGATCGCAGATTCTACAAAATTAGAGCGCAGTGCACCGGTTCGAATTGGGCATATATCTCAGATAGATACCTTTATCACCGACATCGTAAAAGACGATAAATTTGCCGCCGCCTGCTTAAAAGCAGAGGTCGAAGTTATAGAGGTTGATAAACAAAACTAAAAACCTAAAAAGCTGGCAATTTTTCGTTTGACATTCGTTTTCCTTTCATATGTTATTGTTTTGAAGGTGGGCGCAGCTGTGTGCTGGGGTCTGGGAGGACGCATTGTCAGAAGTGTCAGATATTTTCGTCATTGGCGGAGGGATAAACGGCTGCGGCATCGCACGTGATGCGGTCGGTCGTGGTTATTCTGTGCGCTTGGCTGAAATGAATGATCTGGCCAGCGGAACATCCTCTTGGTCATCCAAGCTCATTCATGGGGGCTTGCGTTATTTAGAGCACTTTGAATTCCGCTTGGTGCGCGAAGCCTTGAGTGAGCGCGAAGTTTTATTGCAGTCTGCGCCCCATATTATCTGGCCAATGCGCTTCATATTACCGCATCACAAATCCATGCGACCTGCTTGGATTTTGCGTTTGGGACTTTTCCTTTACGACCACATCGGGAAACGAAAGCTATTGCCCGGTACAAGTTCAGTGAACTTGAAAACCTCACCTGTCGGGGCGTCTTTAAAATCAGTATTTTCCAAAGGTTTTGAATATTCAGATTGTTGGGTCAATGATGCGCGGCTTGTTGTTTTAAATGCTAAAGATGCACAAGAACGTGGAGCGATCATTGAAACGCGTACGCAGGTTGTGAGCGCTTCCAAAGTCGGCGCACTTTGGCACATCACCACGAAGAACCTACGCACAAATGAAACCTTCGAACACAAAGCACGATTGATCGTGAATGCGGCAGGGCCTTGGATCGACAATGTGTTGAGACAAGCCTTTGGCAGCAACAAATCAAAAAATGTGCGGCTGGTTCAAGGCAGTCATATTGTTGTGCCTAAGCTGCATTCGCATGATCGCGCGTATATTTTTCAAAACGAAGATGAACGCGTCATTTTCGCTCTACCCTATGAGCAAGATTACACGCTCATTGGTACAACCGATCAAGATTATGACGGCGATCCATCCGATGTAAAAATTACGGATGAAGAGATATCTTATCTTTGCTCAGCTGCCAGCAAATATTTCAAAGAGCCTGTAAAAGCTGACGATATTGTTTGGCATTATTCAGGGGTTCGCCCTCTTTTTGATGATGGAGCAACCGCAGCGCAAGAAGCAACCCGTGACTATGTTTTGCGCGTGGATGGTGAGAACGACGAAGCGGCTGCAATCAACATATTTGGCGGCAAAATTACGACTTACCGTAAATTGTCAGAATCCGTGTTGGAACACATTCAAGAACTTTTGGGATCGCACAAAGCTCCTTGGACAGCACAATCTACTCTTCCTGGCGGTGATTTTGCTGTTGCCGAGTTCGATAGCCTTGTTGAAAAACTGAAATCAGATTTCCCCTTCCTTGCCTCATCGCTGGCGAAAAGATTTGTTCGTTCTTATGGCACGCGCGCATGGCTTTTAATGGAGGGTGCACAATCATCAAAAGATATGGGCGATGACTTAGGTCACTCTTTGAGTGGACGTGAAGTCACTTACCTCATGGAGCATGAATGGGCCCAATGCGCGGAAGATGTTATTTGGCGACGATCAAAATTAGGTATTGGGCTTGGCAAAGATGAAATTTTAGCGCTTGATGAATGGATTAAAACAAAAGCGAAAACTACTTTTAAGACTAAGAAGCAGAAGGATTATTAAGTGTTAGAACTAAAAAATGTGAGTAAAAAGGTCGGAAACACCTTTCACATTAAAGACGTTTCGTTGAAGCTTGAAAAGGGGTCATTGAATGTCCTGTTGGGGCCAACTCTATCTGGGAAAACATCTTTGATGAGATTGATGGCTGGTCTTGACCGACCAACTGATGGCGACATCCTCATGAATGGCGGCAGTGTGCTGAAGACACCAGTTCAAAAACGTAATGTCGCAATGGTTTATCAGCAATTTATCAACTACCCAGCCTTTACCGTTTATGAGAATATCGCTTCTCCATTGCGTGTGGCGCGCGTTGACGAGCAGTCCATTGATATGAAGGTTCGCGAGGCAGCGGATCTGATGAAGTTGACCCCTTACCTTGATAGAACAGTTCTCAATCTGTCTGGTGGCCAACAGCAGCGCACAGCCTTAGCCCGCGCCTTGGTGAAGGGGGCTGAATTGGTCTTGCTTGATGAGCCGCTTGCAAACTTAGATTATAAACTTCGTGAAGAACTGCGCATCGAACTTCCGCGTATTTTTGCCGAGACCGGTGCGATCTTTGTCTATGCAACAACAGAGCCTCAAGAAGCGCTGTTACTGGGTGGTGATACGGCCACTTTGCATGAAGGACAGGTTTCTCAATTCGGCTCAACAATCGACGTTCACAACAAGCCAGCAAATCTGGTCACAGCTCAAACTTTTTCTGATCCACCCATGAATATTATTTCCATGAACAAACAGGGCAGCGAGTTTGTGTTTTCACAAGGGGCAGCACCTTGCCCTCAAGGTTTAACGGGTCTGGCTGATGGCAAATATAGCATTGGCGTAAGGCCGCACCATGTGATGTTAAAAAAGCCTGCGGGCAAATCATTGAAAGTCGAAGCGACTGTAACGGCAACTGAGATTGCGGGTTCTGAGACATTTGTTCACATCAACGAAGATGATCTCAAGATGGTGGTTTTGACCCACGGGGTTCATAGAGTTGGCATCGGTGACAAAATACCAGTTTACCTCGACCCAACGAAATTCTTTATCTTTGACGGACAAGAAGCCCTCGTTTCCGCGCCAACCGTGGGAGTGGTATAATGGCTCAAATTACGCTTGATAAACTAGCACATTCTTACTTGCCGCATCCAAAAACTGATGCCGATTTCGCGTTGAAAGAAATTGACCACGTATGGGATGATGGCGGCGCTTATGCGCTACTTGGTCCTTCTGGCTGTGGCAAAACAACACTTTTGAACATCATTTCCGGCCTCTTGGTTCCTTCCAAGGGTAAAATCCTATTCGACGGACGCGACATCACCACGTTCCAACCAGAGCTGCGCAACATTGCTCAGGTTTTTCAGTTTCCGGTGATCTATGACACGATGACAGTTCGTCAAAATCTGGAATTTCCACTGCGAAACAGAAATGTTCCAAGCGATGAGATTTCAAAACGCGTCAACGAGATGATCAATATTCTCGATCTAGGCGACAAAGCCAATCGAAAAGCCCGTGGTTTAACGGCGGATGAAAAACAAAAGATTTCACTTGGCCGTGGCCTCGTTCGCTACGATGTAAACGCGATCTTGTTTGACGAACCTTTGACCGTGATTGACCCTCATATGAAGTGGCAATTGCGTACAAAATTGAAGGACCTTCATCGCCAACTCGGTCACACAATGATTTACGTGACACATGACCAAACAGAGGCTTTGACATTCGCGGACAAAGTTGTGGTTATGTATGAAGGTGAAGTTGTTCAAATAGGCACCCCTGAAGAGTTATTTGACGAGCCCGAACATACATTTGTTGGCTACTTCATTGGGTCTCCTGGAATGAACATTATTCCAACTGAAGTTACGGGATCGACCGCCAATTTGGGTGGTCATTCTATCAAACTCAAAGGCGCTTATGCTCACTTAGACGGGAAAACTGAACTTGGAATTCGTCCAGAATTTATCTCGATGAAGTCATCTGGTTCTGGCCTACCTGCTCAAGTCACAAGCGTGGAAGACATTGGCCGCTTCAAGATTGTGCGGGCTAATATTCAAGATCATAATCTAAACGTCGTTCTTAACGAAGGTGAGAGCGTGCCAGCAGATCCTTTGTTGTCATTCGATCCTGAACGCATCAACATTTATCAAGATGATCATCTCGTCCGTCCGCAATCAAAAGCGAAGGGAGCATAGATTATGGAAAAGACATATAACAACAAAGCATGGTTGCTGGTCATTCCCGTCTTCTTGTTGGTCGCGCTCTCAGCGATTATTCCGATCATGACCGTGGTCAACTACTCGTTCCAAGATACATTTGGCAAAAACGTCTTCTTTTGGGCTGGAACGGAATGGTTCATTGATGTCTTAAGATCCGAGCGTTTCCATGACGCATTGGGTCGCAATCTGCTCTTCTCATTCATTATTTTATGCATCGAAATACCGCTCGGCATTGCTATCGCATTGTCGATGCCCAAAAGGGGCATTTGGGTGCCTATCTGTCTCGTCTTGATGGCGCTTCCACTTCTTATTCCTTGGAATGTGGTGGGCACGATTTGGCAGATATTTGGGCGCGGTGATATTGGTTTGCTTGGGTATGCGATGTCTGCAATCGGTATCGAGTATAATTATACTAGCAATGTGTTTGATGCTTGGGCCACAATCATCATTATGGATGTTTGGCATTGGACCAGTTTGGTTGTGTTGCTTTGCTATGCTGGTCTGGTCTCTATCCCTGAGGCTTACTACCAAGCAGCGCGCATTGATGGTGCGTCCAAATGGTCGGTCTTTCGTTTCATTCAGCTGCCTAAAATGCGGGGGGTTTTGATTATCGCCTTCCTGCTCCGGTTCATGGATTCCTTCATGATCTACACAGAACCATTTGTTCTGACCGGCGGCGGCCCTGGTAATTCGACCACCTTCCTATCCATTGATCTTGTGAAGCAAGCGATTGGTCAATTTGACCTTGGCCCAGCCGCTGCAATGTCACTGATCTACCAATTGATCGTTCTTCTCATTTGCTACGTATTCTTCACCGTGATGAGCAATGTTGGAACTGATAAACCAGAAGAGGTGGAAAAATAATGTCCACTCCAAAAACAACAACCTTGCTCGTTGATGGAACCATACGAGAGAGCAACCGTCAGGCAAAGCCGCGCAATTTCAAATGGGTGGTTCCTTTGCTCTACATCGTATTTTTGATGCTGCCCATTTATTGGCTCATCAATATGAGCTTTAAAACGAACCAAGAAATCCTGTCGAGCTTCACGCTGATACCGACCAATCCAACCTTGGCGAACTATGGCGTGATCTTCGGTGATCCTTCTTGGTATAACGGCTATATCAACTCGATCATCTATGTGGCCTTAAACACGCTCATATCATTGAGCGTTGCGCTTCCTGCCGCCTATGCATTTTCGCGTTATCGCTTCCTTGGTGATAAGCACATGTTCTTTTGGCTGTTATCAAACAGAATGGCACCGGCTGCCGTTTTTGTGTTGCCATTCTTCCAGCTCTATTCAGCTTTCGGATTGATTGACACACACTTTGCCGTTGCCCTTGCCCATTGCCTTTTCAACGTTCCGCTCGCCGTGTGGATCCTCGAAGGCTTTATGTCAGGTGTTCCAAAAGAGATTGACGAAACCGCCTATATCGATGGCTACTCGTTCCCGAAGTTCTTTGTGAAGATTTTCACTCCGTTGATCGCATCAGGCATCGGCGTGGCAGCCTTCTTCTGCTTCATGTTCTCTTGGGTTGAATTGCTGATTGCAAGAACGCTCACCACAACAGATGCAAAGCCAATCGCTGCCATCATGACCAGAACAGTTGGCGCATCGGGTGTCGATTGGGGCGTGCTCGCAGCTGCGGGGGTGCTTACCATTATACCTGGCGCATTGGTTATTTACTTTGTCCGCAATTACATCGCCAAGGGCTTTGCCCTAGGCCGCGTATAAAACACGAAAGGAGTTTGAAAATGGATTTATCTTGGATGGCATGGACGGTTCCAACCGCCCTGTTTTGGGTCGCAATCGCTGTCAGCCTCATCTCAATGTGTGTGTGGGAATTTTATTCGCCCGGTGGCAATCCCCGCGTTGGCATCCTTCGTTTCGAAACAACCAGAGGCGACCGCCTCTTCATATCGCTGCTTGGCAGCGCCTTTATCCATCTCGCTTGGTTAGGACTTGTTGGTCCTGGCCTGTGGTGGGCACTCGGCATTTCATTGGTCTACGCAGTTTGCGTTTTCAAGACTGTTTAATGCCTTAAAGCCGGAACGCACGGAAACGGGTGTTCCATTAACAACGCATCAATCCTAGGGAGGAACCAAATGCGAAACTACCTACTGACATCAGCAGCTATGGCTGGTCTAATGATGGGAATAGGTTCTGCACACGCCGATATGGCCGCAGCAGAAAAATTCCTATCAGAAGAGATCGCTGGCGTTTCAGTTTTGAACGCTGACGAGCAAAAGAAAGAAATGCAGTGGTTTATCGACGCCGCTAAGCCATTTACAGACTTGGAAATCAAAGTTGTTTCCGAGACTATTGGTACTCACGAATATGAGTCTCAAGTTCTGGCCCCTGCATTTACGGCTATCACTGGTATCAAAGTTACCCATGACCTTATTGGTGAAGGTGACGTTGTTGAGAAGTTGCAAACGCAAATGCAAACTGGCGAAAACATCTATGATGGCTACGTCAACGATTCCGATTTGATCGGTACGCACTGGCGCTATAAGCAAGTTCGCAACTTGACTGATTGGATGGCTGGAGAAGGCAAAGACGTGACCAACCCTGGTCTAGACGTTGATGACTTCGTTGGCACATCATTCACCACAGCGCCAGATGGCAAGCTTTACCAGCTTCCTGACCAGCAGTTCGCAAACCTATACTGGTTCCGCTACGATTGGTTCAACGACGAGAAAAACAAAGCCGACTTCAAAGCCAAATATGGTTACGATCTTGGTGTGCCAGTAAACTGGTCAGCGTATGAGGATATCGCTGAGTTCTTTACCGGTCGCGATCTATCTCGCATAGGCGTTAATGGCAAAGTTTATGGCAACATGGACTATGGCAAAAAAGATCCATCATTGGGCTGGCGCTATACAGATGCGTGGATGTCCATGGCTGGCATGGGGGACGTTGGTGAGCCAAATGGTCTTCCTGTTGACGAATGGGGCATTCGTGTAAACGACAAGTCTCAACCAACTGGTTCTTGTGTTGCCCGTGGTGGCGCGACGAACTCTCCAGCTGCGGTTTATGCCGTAGAAAAAGCAATTGAGTGGCTACAGAAATATTCGCCACCAGAAGCTGCTGGTATGACATTTGGTGAAGCTGGACCGATCCCTGCACAGGGCAACGTTGCGCAGCAAATGTTCTGGTACACAGCCTTTACAGCTGCGACCGTAAAACCTGACCTACCAGTGATGAACGCAGATGGTACACCAAAATGGCGTATGGCTCCTTCACCACACGGTGCTTACTGGAAAGAAGGCACTAAGATTGGTTATCAGGATGCTGGTTCTTGGACGTTGATGGAATCAACCCCAGTTGACCGTGCAAAAGCAGCTTGGCTCTACGCTCAGTTCGTGACATCGAAAACGATTGACCTGAAGAAATCTGATGTTGGTTTAACATTCATTCGTGAATCCACAATCAATTCAGAGCACTTCACAAAACGCGCTAATAAGCTCGGTGGTTTGATCGAATTCTATCGTTCACCAGCACGCGTTCAGTGGTCGCCAACAGGTACCAATGTTCCTGATTATCCAAAACTAGCTCAGCTTTGGTGGCAGAATATTGGTGATGCAATGTCAGGTGCTAAAACAGCACAAGGCGCATTGGACGGGCTTTGTGAAGCTCAGGAAAAAGTCCTCTCCCGCATCGAACGCGCAGGCGTTCAGGGTGATCTTGGTCCTGTGTTGAATGATGAAAAAGGCGCTGACTATTGGTTGGCTCAACCTGGTTCACCAAAAGCCAAATTAGTAAACGAGAAGCCTCAGGGCGAGACCGTTTCCTATGATGAGCTTATCAAAAGCTGGACTAAGTAATTCGTGCTTAGAACAGTAGGGTAAGTCTATCTATCTCTCCAGTAGGGATCGAACAGATAGCGCTACTTGGGGCCTGAGGAAACTCAGGCCCCTTTTTTATAAAAATCTAATACCAATTGAATTGATAGCCACCACTCGTGGTCGGCGTTGTTCTGCTCAAGAGAGCCGTGGTAGTATTGAATTTCGGATGATCAATCAGACGAGTTGATGGGTTGTTGGTGTAATTTATGAGGATTGAATGATGATGCAAGACGGCTTTGATGCAAATTTGCTATCCGGCAAAACGGTTGTTCTTACGGGCGCAGGACGCGGTATTGGCCTCGCGATCGCCAAGGCTGCCCATGCCTGTGGAGCAAATATAATTGCCCATAGCGGCAGGCAAGGAACCGCCCAAGCGCTTTCGGGAATTTGTTCATCTGTCTTCGAAGCTGATCTGTCGCAGGTTGAAGGGCAAAACCAATTCATTGAATTTGTGAAATCGAAAACGTCAAAAGTAGAGGTCCTCATCAACAATGCGGGCACTATGGTTGGTCGCTTTCCGGCTGATGAGATCACGGACGATCAATATGAGCAGCTTGTGGCGTTGAACCAGTCATCGGTCGTGAAAATCACCCGTGCGCTTATCCCTCTTCTTCGCGAGGCTGAGGCTGCATCAATTATCAGTACGGTGTCGATTTCCGCCACAACAGGTGGCAGCCCTGGTTCCTCAATTTACAGTGCATCCAAGGCCTTTGTCAGCACCTACACAAAAGCACTGGCACGGGAACTTGCACCAGATAATATCCGCGCAAATGCCGTTTCTCCTGGAACAATTACGACCGATTTTCACGAGCGTTATTCGTCTGAAGAAAAGTTGGAAAAAACACGGTTGGCCGTTCCCCTGCAAAGGCTCGGCACAGCAGAGGATTGTGCCTCGGCCTATATCTTCTTCTCATCTGAAAAGCTCTCAGGCTACATCACAGGCCAGACATTAGAGATAAATGGCGGCTTGCTTATATGCTGATCACAGAAGTCTGGCGTCTAGGGTCACTGTTTCATTCATTGCTGGAGGCCAACACATCTATTTTGGGTAACGCTGGCGAGGCGTTTCGAATAATAGGAAGGTATCTAGATAAACACCGCCGATGAAACCTTGGGCTTTGCATTCGAGAAGCACGGTTGCGCCGTGAATTGTCCCAGAGCCTCATTGCGGAACGGGCCTCGGTTAGTGTTCAAACGATGGGCAAGATCGAGAATGGGGATGCAGGAGTAAGCGCCGGTGCTTATGCTATGGTTTTGCAAGCGCTTGGATTGTTGGAAGGGTGGGGCAAGGTCACAGACAGCCTTGGGGACGAGCTGGCAGACGAGCAGTTGCGGAAGCGCGCGCCGCGAGCGTGTGACGTATAAGCATGATGCCGAGTGGTTGAAATCCGCAGAGGCATCTCAGTTTGGTCCGACATTGCCATTGCGCGCGGGAACTCTCCATCCAGGCGTTAAGAAGGCTATGCTCGGCACGTTGGGAGACAGTGTACCTGATGCATGGGGGCGTAGTTTGATGCGAAGACGTGAGTAGCGTGAAGTGGACCGTGAAGGCAGGCAAGCGCACACACTTCATGAAACTGATTATCTTCTTGGGGTCTCTGATGAGACGCGGCTTGGCGGCATCCGTTTTTTCGAAGATGGTGTGTTTCAATCTCCCCAAGCAAAGGGTGTTTCCTCTACAGTAGCACTTGGCGACCTCCTTAAAGCCGCACAGCGCATCGAGCGCGGCGAAGAGACTGACTGAAGACTTTAGTTGATTTTTGCACCAAGCTCTTCTCTTGGCGGCGCACGCCCCAAGGCATCTGTATTTGATCAACACGGGAACCTGTCGATTGCGAAATTTCCAAAGGAGAGTGATGATTATTCGGTAGAACGATGGGAAGCGATTGTCATGGACATGGCAAAAGTAGCCGGTCTTGAGGTTGCTGAACATCAGTTGCTTCAGGTGGATGGGCATACGATATTTCTCTCCCGCCGATTTGATAGAACCCATCACGATGGTGATGATCATCATCGCATTCCGTTCATGTCCGCCATGCCTGTCACTGAGCATGATGATGGTGATGATAATTGCAGTTATCTTGTGATCGTTGATGCGATCAATGAACGTGGATCTGAGCCAGAGCGAGATCGGGCTGAGTTATTCCGTCGGATGGCCTTCACGATTTTAATCTCGGATAAAGATGATCACTTCAGAAACCATGGGTTTTATGGAGCGGCAAAAAGGGCGGGCGATTAAGCCCCGCTTACGATTTGAATCCAGCACCTAATAGTGCGCGAATTTTGTCGATACGTATCGACTTTGATGATGCTTCAGCATCCATTGGATTGCTCAGATTTGTTGCTGAATATTTTGTTTCAAAGAGCGACGCTGACACCATCATTGAGGAGTGCAGGGCGGTTGTGCGCAACTGGCGTGACTTTGCCCATGCGCGCAGCGCACCTGCATTTGAGCACGAGGATATGACTGCTTGAGCTGTAGCAACGGCGTCGTCACTATAACAGCTGCTAACTCAAAAAGCGGCTAATTGGTTTGCCCAATAGCCACCCTTTTTAGTTATTCAAGAATCCATGGTCATTAAGATATTTAACAATGATCTCTGCTGCTTCTTCTGGTGTTTGGTCGACCGTGTTGATCGTTATTTCCGGATTATCTGGCGCTTCATAAGGACTATCTATGCCTGTGAAGTTTTTAATTTCACCAGCACGAGCCTTTTTGTAA
>JBDWKL010000034.1 GCA_039973685.1 Hyphomicrobiales bacterium | reverse complement strand
CATCACACTTCATCCGGAAAATGCTTCATGGTCAATTTAATCGGATTTGGCGCTGCTTGGCCGAGGCCGCAGATGGAGGCGTCTGCCATCACGTCGCATAGGTCCGTAAGAAGGTCTTGGTCCCACGTGTCTGCTTGCATGAGTTTCACAGCCTTCTCGCAGCCAGAACGACACGGCGTACATTGGCCGCAGCTTTCATCTTCAAAGAACTTCAGCATATTGAGCGCTGCATCGCGGGCGCTGTCTTTATCTGACAGAACCACAACCGCCGCAGAACCGATGAATGTGCCGAGCGGTTGCAATGTATCAAAATCAAGCGGTACATCGTTGATGGAGGCGGGCAGGAGGCCAGAAGATGGGCCGCCCGGTTGGTAGGCTTTGAATTCATGGCCATCTAACATGCCGCCGCAAGCGTCAATAATGTCTGTGATCGTGGAGCCAGCAGGAAGCAGTTTCACGCCCGGTTCTTTGACACGGCCAGAGACTGAATAAGAACGCAGGCCTTTGCGACCGTTCTTCTCAGTGGATGATAGCACTTGTGGCCCTTCACGCATGATGCGGGTGATCCAAAGCAACGATTCAACGTTGTGCACCAAGGTCGGGCGATTGAAGACGCCAACTTGTGCCACGAATGGCGGACGATGGCGCGGGATGCCGCGCTTGCCTTCAATCGATTCGATCATCGCGCTTTCTTCGCCGCAAATATAAGCGCCAGCACCGCGACGAAGGTCGATATAACCTTCAGCCACAAGACCAGCGGCTTCAAGCGCTTTGATTTCAGTTGCTAGAATTTCAAGCACCGCTGGATATTCATCGCGCATATAGATGAAGCAAGTGTCTGCTTCCACTGCCCAAGCAGCAATCAACATGCCTTCAAGAAACAGGTGCGGCGTGCGCTCTAGGTAATAGCGGTCTTTGAATGTACCCGGTTCGCCTTCATCACCGTTGACGGCAAGATAGCGAGGTCCAGCTTCAGCGCGAACGAATGACCACTTTTTGCCAGATGGGAAGCCCGCACCACCGAGACCGCGAAGGCCTGCTTCAAGAATAGTGTCTTGCACTTCATCTGCTGTTTGACTGCCACCACGCAGTTTAGTGAGTGTCTCGTAACCGCCGTCTGCTTTGTAAGCGTCAAACTTTTGATAATCTGGCATCTTGTGATGCGTATCACCGCTTTCAACGGCTGCTTCAACCTTCTCAACTGTCGCAAGATCAATGTGGTTATGACCAAGTTCTAACGTTGGCGCTGTGTCACAACGACCCATGCAAGGCGCACGAAGAACGCGGACATTACCACCACCGCCATATTTATCGCCAAGGTCTTTTAAAAGTTCTTGAGCGCCTGCCAATTCACAAGAAAGACTGTCGCACACACGTATCGTTAGATCTGGCGGCGTTTGCTCGCCTTCACGCACAACATCAAAGTGAGCATAGAAGGTTGCAACTTCATAGACTTCCGCTTGTGCAAGCTTCATCTCTTCGGCCAGTGCGCGAAGATGGTCTGATGAAAGGCATTTGAATTTATCTTGGACAAGATGCAGGTGCTCAATCAATAAATCACGACGGCGTGGCTTGTCGCCAAGCAGTTCACGTACATCAATCAGTGCCTGATCATCGAGTTGACGGCCCTTAGGGGTTTTGCGCCCTTTGCCCGTTCCATCTTTCCAAACACCCTTACGCTCAACGTTTTTCAACATTGCGAATTCTCCAACAATTTGGGAGACGCTAGTTGAGGCAGGGCTTTCACATCAAATTTTAAGTACAGATTGGGCAATCAGCATTTGTTATCGTGGACTATTGGCTTACCAATTGCTTAGCCGCATTGCTCAAAACCGCATGGGCGGGCGGGGCAGGTTCACGGCGCGGGAGAAAGAGGCCGATTGGTCGCAGAATGTTCGGTTCAACGAGGTCTAAAGCTTTGATGTTTGAACCGACACCAAAAATTTCCACCATCGTGCGCGGTGCAATCGTTGCTGCAGTGCCGTTTTCCACCTGTGCAAGAGATACAGTCAGCGCGTTGGTTTCAAGCACGGGGTCAACTTCGACATTAATGTCAGAAAATATTTCATCAATGATCCGACGGTTCCTCATGCTTTTTGACAACAAACACAAAGGTAAATCAGCTGCGTCCTGCCACGTAATCTGGTCTTTTTTATCATCAACCATATGACTTGGTGCCAAGAGCACGTACTCTTCGTCATAAAGATGTGAGCTTGTTATCGTGGGTGGTAGAGGGTCTTCAATGTAGGAAATGCCCGCTCCAAACGAGAAATTATCGAGCCCTCGTTTAATCTCAACCGAAGATGCCGAGACGATTTCAACCTTTAGCTTTGGTTGGTCAACGCGGATTATGGCTGGCAAGCACGCTGCAAAGGCGAGGGCCGTTGGAATAACGCCGATGCGCAAACTACCTTCAATGGCGGATCTTGCTGCCGTTAGCTCTTGTTTCATCCCGTCGACATCTTCAAGCAACTTGCGTGCCCATGTCAGGACAATTTCACCTTCAGGTGTAAACCCCATGAAACGGTTACCACGAAGAACGATTGATGACTTAAGATCGAGTTCTAGGTTTCTAATGCGGGCTGAAAACGCAGGTTGCGAAATGCCGCAATCATCAGCTGCACGGGCAAAATGTCCGTGTCGCTCTAACGCCACTAATAGCTGCATATCTCGAATATCAAACAAGGAACAGGCCTCCAACCAGCATGCCGTTGAGAATCAGCAACTTAGCCGCACGCGCGAAAATCCTCAATGATTGACCATACGTTAGCGGCAGCATACCGCAAAATCTTATCTCGTTGCGACGGGTTATTAAAAATAAAGCCGCCGATGAGAACACCGGCGGCTTTGATTTGGGAGGGCCCATTATTTAATGGGATAGTCCAGTTGTCGAATTAGACTGAGTAGTAAAGGTCGAATTCAACTGGGTGTGGAGTTTGCTCATAAACAGTGTTTTCTTCCCATTTAAGCTCCATGTACGCTTCGATTTGGTCTTTATCGAATACGTCACCTGCACAAAGGAAGTCATTGTCTTCTTCAAGACTGTTCAATGCTTCACGAAGTGAGCCAGCAACAGTTGGGATTTGTGCAAGTTCTGCTGGTGGCAGATCGTACAAATCTTTGTCCATTGCTTCACCTGGGTGAATTTTGTTTTTGATGCCATCAAGGCCAGCCATCAACATTGCAGAGAATGCTAGGTATGGGTTAGCTGTTGGATCTGGGAAGCGAACTTCAACACGTTTTGCTTTCGGGCTGTTGCCGAAAGGAATACGACAAGAAGCTGAACGGTTGCGTGCTGAGTAAGCAAGAAGAACTGGTGCTTCGTAACCAGGAACCAAACGCTTGTATGAGTTGGTTGATGGGTTAGTGAAAGCGTTCAATGCTTTAGCGTGCTTGATGATGCCACCAATGTAGAACAAGCAGCTTTCAGAAAGGCCAGCATATTCAGAACCAGCAAATGTAGGCTCGCCGTCTTTCCAGATAGACTGGTGAACGTGCATGCCAGTACCGTTGTCACCAAATACAGGCTTCGGCATAAATGTAGCTGTTTTGCCATAAGCGTGTGCAACGTTGTGGATGCAGTACTTGTAGATTTGTAGGTGGTCAGCAACTTGTGTCAACGGCGCGAATTTCATGCCGAGTTCGTGCTGTGCAGCCGCCACTTCGTGGTGGTGCTTTTCGATCAACACGCCCATTTCACCCATAACTGAAAGCATTTCGCCGCGGATGTCTTGGCCAGAATCAATTGGGTTTACTGGGAAGTAGCCGCCTTTGTTACGTGGACGGTGGCCCATGTTGCCTGCTTCGTAGTCTGCGTCCGTGTTTGATGGAAGCTCTACAGAATCAAGTTCGAAACCAGTTTTGTATGGGTCTGTTGAGAATTTAACATCGTCAAAGATGAAGAACTCAGCTTCAGGGCCCATGAAAATGCTATCGCCAGCACCAGAAGACTTCACATATGCTTCTGCTTTCTTAGCAGTCATGCGTGGGTCACGGTTGTAAGCTTCGCCACTGTCTGGCTCAAGAATATCACAGAAGATTGCGAGTGTTGACTGCGCGTAGAATGGGTCTGCTGTTACAGTTGATGTATCAGGCATCATTACCATGTCTGATTCATTGATGGCTTTCCAACCACCGATTGATGAACCGTCAAACATCACGCCATCAGCGAACATGTCTTCGTCAACGCATGAAGAATGCATTGTCACGTGTTGCATTTTACCGCGTGGGTCTGTGAAACGAAGATCTACATACTGGATGTCTTCGTCTTTGATCTGTTTTAAAATGTCGTTAGCTGATGTCATAAGCTAGTTTCCTTGGTCACTCTATCATTTACCTTCATCGCTGCATGCGATTTTGGCGGTTTCTATAGCATGTCGCGTCATGTTTAGAACGACACGGATGCACAAATTTTAGGCATAAGCCTTTGACTGTCTCTTAAATGGCTTCTTCGCCAGATTCGCCCGTGCGAATCCGAATAACGTCGTCGATTGTTGAGACAAATATCTTACCATCACCGATGCGTCCTGTTTGGGCTGCATTGCGGATAGCCTCAATGGTAGCATCAAGCTGACCGTCAGACACGACGACTTCAACTTTTACCTTTGGTAGAAAGTCCACAACATACTCAGCACCACGATAAAGCTCAGTATGACCTTTTTGACGGCCAAAACCTTTCGCTTCTACAACGGTAATACCTTGGATCCCCACATCCTGAATTGCTTCTTTCACTTCGTCCAATTTGAACGGCTTGATGATCGCTTCAATTTTCTTCACGAATTTCAATTCCTTATAATTCTGTGAGCATCAGGGGCGTATAACAAAATAACGCCCCATAGCGTTGTTGTGATTACCCTACGCACCACCTTATGCATCCCTTGTGCCAAATTGACCCAACTATTCAAAAATTTAAGTAGCAAAGGGATTGGCGTAATTTTCCGCATATTAACGCAGACGAAATTCACCGCAATGGAGGGGAGGTCAAAAAATAGGCAATATCTATGGCTTATATTTATGCAATTGACTAATTAATGAGCATATATTGAGGCGGCGGATAATTTCTTCTGCCCCTCGGTCCAATTGGGCAATTGGCTCCTTTGTATAAAAGTCACTTTTTTAACGATCCGAAAGTCCCCAAATTTAACGTTTTCAGAAAAAAAATCTAAAACGATGCTTTTTTTGAGCTTTTTTAATTTGACCACGCGTTTTGGGGTGGTATAGAGGCGCCTGATTTCAAGATTTAATGAGGGCATCCTCGTTCTTGACTTCGTGACTTACAATGTGCGGGCGTGGTGAAATTGGTAGACACGCCAGATTTAGGTTCTGGTGTCGCAAGACGTGGGGGTTCAAGTCCCTCCGCCCGCACCATCCCCTCAAGCGGCAAGATCAGATTTCTGATGCTGACTTTTGGGAATGTTGAACATTGTAAGGTGAAGTTGAACAAGCAACCTCCTTTTATCTGTGTACACATGGCCCGCATATCATTGCGGGCATATTTCGATTGAATAAGGAAACACGACGATGCAAGTCACTGAAACCCTCTCGGATGGCCTGAAGCGCGGTTTGAAAATCACCATTCCAGCTTCTGAGCTTGAATCTAAAATGATGGAAAAACTCGTTGAGATCAAAGATCAGGTTCGCATCAACGGTTTTCGCCCGGGTAAAGTGCCACTCGCGCATCTGAAAAAGACATATGGCCGTTCGGTCATGGCAGACATTGTTCAAGAGACAGTGACGCAGTCTAGCCAAGCAGCATTAGAAGAGCGCAAAGAGCGCCCAGCAATGCAGCCTGCTATCGAAATGACAGAAGACCAAGACGAAGCAAACGAAATCTTGGACGGCAAACGCGACCTAGATCTCGATGTTTCTTATGAGTTGATGCCTGAATTCGAAGTTGGCGATCTTTCTGGAGTCACCATTGAAAAGCCAGTTGTTGAAGTGGCTGATCAAGAGGTCATGGACCAAATCGAACAAATCGGCAGCCAAAGCCGCCCTTATGAAGAGAAAAAGGGCAAAGCTGAAGACGGCGACCGTATCAGCATGTCTTACCTTGGTAAGGTTGACGGCGTAGCATTTGAAGGCGGCGCTGACGAAAATGGTCAACTTGTTCTCGGTTCTGGTCAGTTTATTCCTGGCTTTGAAGAGCAGCTTGTTGGCAAAAAAGCTGGCGACGAGACTGTTGTTAAAGTTACATTCCCAGAAGAATACCAAGCCGCGCACCTTGCAGGCAAAGAAGCTGAATTTGACGTTGTTGTTAAAGAAGTAGCAGCCCCTGGCGAACTCGTAATTGACGATGATTTTGCTAAAAATCTTGGCCTAGAAGGCTTGGATAATTTGAAAGAAATCATCAAAAGCCAAATCGATGGTCAATATGCTGGTGCAAGCCGCCAGAAAGTTAAGCGTCAATTGCTTGACCAACTCGATGAAAAATATGATTTCGAACTACCACCAACAATGTTGTCTCAAGAATTTGACGGCATTTGGGGTCAGGTTGAAAAAGAAATGGAAGAAGCTGGTACTTCTTTTGAAGACAACGACACGACTGAAGAACAAGCACGCGAAGATTATTCTAAAATCGCTGAGCGTCGTGTTCGCCTTGGTTTGGTGTTGGCCGAAATCGGCGACAGCAAGAAAATTCAGGTGACGGAAGACGAAATGCGCAATGCAGTAATGCAGCAAGCGTCGCAATTTCCGGGTCAAGAAAAAGAAGTTTTCGAGTTTTACCAAAAAAATACAGAGCAACTTGCTGGCCTTCGTGCACCGATCTTTGAGGAAAAGGTTGTTGATTACATTCTAGAATTAGCAACGGTTACTGAAAAGACAGTCACAAAAGAAGAATTGCTTGCAGAAGATGACGAAGAATAAGTCCCTATAGACGAACCCTTAAGGGTTTAAATGTATCAATGCTTTCCTAATATGAGGGTGAGCGATTCCTTTAGAGGCAGCCCATCGGCTGCCTTTGTTGGATTAAAGGCTTACCTTCGCACTAAAACGCGCCTTATGGAGATATGATGAGCAATCCGACTGAGACCTTTATGAACCTCGTGCCAATGGTTGTTGAACAAACAAACCGTGGTGAACGTGCCTATGATATTTTCTCACGCTTGTTGAAAGAGCGTATTATTTTTATCGCTGGTCCTGTTGAAGATGGAATGGCATCGCTGGTTTGCGCGCAATTGCTTTTTCTTGAAGCAGAAAACCCGAAAAAAGATATTGCGATCTACATCAACTCACCAGGTGGTGTCGTGACCTCTGGCATGGCGATTTATGACACGATGCAATTCATTCGTCCTGAAGTGTCGACATTGTGCTTCGGCCAAGCTGCATCAATGGGTTCATTGCTTTTGGGTGCTGGCCAAGCTGGCAAGCGCTTCAGCCTTCCAAATGCCCGCGTTATGCTTCATCAGCCTTCTGGTGGTTTCCAAGGTCAAGCATCAGACATTGAGCGCCATGCACAAGATATTGTGAAGTTGAAAAAGCGTCTTAACGACGTATATGTAAAACACACTGGTCAATCTTATGATGTGGTAGAAAAGACGCTAGATCGCGATCATTTCATGACTGCACAAGAATCAAAAGAGTTTGGTTTGATTGATGAAGTGCTCAACGAACGTGTTGGTGGCGACGAAGACGAAAGTTAATTATTCACGCGGTAGCGCTTTATTAAGTAAAAAAAGGCGCTTTACGCTGATTTGTTCTGTGTTAAGTTCTCTTGAAGTGTTTCAAGTTAGTATGAGAATCACAGGATTATGACCCTTCTTCATAATGGGAAGGGCGAAGTGAGGAAAATGCATGACCAAGGTGAGCGGCTCTGGCGATTCTAAAAACACACTTTACTGCTCTTTTTGCGGTAAAAGTCAGCACGAGGTAAGAAAACTCATTGCTGGTCCAAATGTTTTTATCTGTGATGAATGTGTCGAACTTTGTATGGATATCATTCGTGAAGAGAACAAATCTTCACTTGTGAAATCAACTGAGGGCGTACCGTCTCCAGCAGAAATCTGCAGCGTTTTGGATGATTACGTAATCGGCCAATTTAAAGCCAAGCGTGTTTTGGCTGTTGCCGTGCACAATCACTATAAGCGCCTGAACCACGCAGCTAAGAACAATGATGTTGAACTTGCTAAGTCGAACATCATGCTTATCGGCCCGACAGGTTGCGGTAAAACACTCCTTGCTCAAACACTAGCGCGCATCATCGATGTTCCTTTCACAATGGCTGATGCCACAACATTGACCGAAGCTGGTTATGTTGGTGAAGACGTTGAAAATATCATTTTGAAGCTTCTTCAAGCTGCTGATTACAACGTTGAGCGTGCCCAGCGCGGTATCGTTTACATTGATGAGATCGACAAGATTTCTCGCAAGTCCGACAATCCATCCATCACACGTGATGTTTCAGGTGAGGGCGTTCAGCAGGCCTTGTTGAAGATCATGGAAGGGACAGTCGCTTCTGTTCCTCCACAAGGCGGACGCAAACATCCACAGCAAGAATTCTTGCAAGTAGATACAGCCAACATCTTGTTTATTTCAGGTGGTGCGTTTGCTGGCCTTGATAAAATCATTTCTGATCGTGGTGAAGCAACATCAATCGGTTTCGGTGCACACGTTGCAGCAGAAGATGACCGCCGTGTTGGCGAGCTTTTCCAAGCTGTGGAACCTGAAGATCTATTGAAATTCGGTCTTATCCCAGAATTTGTTGGTCGTTTGCCTGTTCTTGCTACATTGGAAGATTTGGATGAGGCGGCTCTTGTCGAAATCTTGTCTGAACCTAAAAATGCTCTCGTGAAACAGTATCAGCGTCTCTTCGAAATGGAAGACGTCGAACTGACATTCAACGAAGATGCATTGAAAGCAATTGCAAACAAAGCAATTGAGCGCAAAACAGGCGCCCGTGGTCTTCGTTCTATCATGGAAACGATCCTACTCGACACAATGTATGAGCTTCCTGGCTTAGATGGTGTTGACGAGGTTGTGATCTCAGGTGACGTGGTAGAAGGAAGCGCGCAGCCGCTTTATATCTATAGCGAACGCGCTGAAGATACTGGCACAAGCGCCTAACCAGCCTCAAAAATACAATATTTGTAATCACATGTAATTTAGCACTCTTTTAACGAGAGTGCTAAATGATGCTTGTATTCCTGATTGCGGAATACCATGTTGGTAAGCAATAAGTCATGTTGGTTTGTTGCCACAAATCAGCAACTATGTGGTCAGGGTTGAGTCAGCAATTTTAAGCTGAGCCCCATGAAAGGATGTTTTATGACAACTGATACAATTGGTCTGTCTACTGGTAGCAATTTATATCCGGTTCTCCCGTTGCGCGACATTGTTGTGTTTCCGCATATGATTGTTCCGCTCTTTGTTGGGCGTGAAAAATCAATCAATGCGTTGGAAGAGGTAATGCAAGCAGATAAGCAAATCTTGCTCGCCACCCAAATCAACTCAAGCGACGATGATCCATCTCCAGAAGCCATCTATCCGATTGGTACAGTTGCCTCTGTTCTCCAGCTTTTGAAATTGCCTGATGGTACTGTGAAGGTGCTTGTTGAAGGTAAGGCACGCGCTGAGATTGAACAATATTCTGACCGCGAAGAATATTTCGAAGCAACTGGCCGTGTTCTGGAAGAAGAACTTGGCGATGCTGCTGAAGTTGAAGCTTTGTCTCGCTCTGTCATTTCTGAATTTGAGAGCTATGTAAAACTCAACAAGAAGCTTTCACCAGAAGTTATTGGCGCCGTTGGCCAAATCGAAGACTACGCGAAGCTGGCTGATACTGTTGCATCACACCTTGCGATCAAAATTCCTGAAAAGCAGGAAATCCTTAGCTATACCAGCGTCATTAAACGTCTTGAGCATGTTCTTGGTTTAATGGAGAGCGAAATTTCAGTTCTCCAAATCGAAAAACGCATCCGTTCGCGTGTTAAGCGCCAAATGGAAAAGACCCAACGTGAGTATTATCTGAACGAACAGATGAAAGCGATCCAGAAGGAACTGGGCGAGGGCGAAGACGGTAAGGATGAGCTTCAAGAACTTGATGATAAAATTCAAAAGACCAAGCTTTCCAAAGAAGCCAAAGACAAAGCTAATGCTGAGCTGAAGAAGCTTCGCCAGATGAGCCCAATGTCGGCTGAGGCAACGGTTGTTCGTAATTACCTTGATTGGTTGCTTGGCATTCCATGGTCAACAAAATCAAAGGTCAAAGGCGATCTTGCTTATGCTGAAGAGGTTCTCGATACCGATCACTATGGCTTGGAAAAAGTCAAAGAGCGCATCGTTGAATATCTTGCCGTGCAATCACGCGCCAATAAACTCAAAGGCCCAATCCTTTGTCTTGTTGGCCCTCCAGGTGTTGGTAAAACATCACTCGGCAAATCAATCGCCAAGGCGACGGGCCGTGAATATGTGCGCATGTCACTTGGTGGAGTGAGGGACGAATCGGAAATTCGCGGTCACCGCCGTACATATATCGGTTCAATGCCGGGTAAAGTTATTCAGTCCATGAAGAAGGCGAAGAAGTCTAACCCACTCTTTTTGCTTGATGAAATCGACAAGATGGGCATGGATTTCAGAGGCGATCCGTCGTCTGCCCTTTTGGAAGTTCTTGATCCAGAACAAAACAGCACGTTTGCAGATCACTACCTCGAAGTGGATTATGATCTATCCAATGTGATGTTTGTCACCACATCTAATACGCTCAATATTCCAGGTCCACTGATGGACCGCATGGAGATTATCCGTATTGCAGGTTACACCGAAGAAGAAAAACTCGAGATTGCTAAACGCCATCTGATTCCCGAAGCCGTGAAAGATCACGCGTTGAAAGACGATGAGTTTGAAATTGACGATGCTGCCACTTTGATGGTGATCCAACGCTATACGCGTGAAGCTGGTGTGCGTAATTTGAAGCGCGAATTGGCCTCACTCACTCGTAAAGTTGTGAAAGAAATCATCACCACAAAAGTTGAGACTATCAAGATCACCACTAAGAACCTTGAAGACTATCTTGGCGTTACAAAATACCGCCACGGTGAGGCTGAAGGGGAAGATCAGGTTGGTGTTGTCACCGGACTTGCATGGACTGAGGTGGGCGGTGAATTGCTGACCATTGAAGGTGTCATGATGCCGGGTAAGGGCAAGATGACTGTTACTGGTAATCTTAAAGACGTGATGAAAGAATCAATCTCTGCTGCGGCATCCTATGTGAAGTCGCGCGCTGTTGATTTTGGTATCGAGCCGCCATTATTTGATCGGCGCGACATCCACGTTCACGTGCCTGAAGGTGCAACACCGAAAGATGGTCCATCAGCAGGTATCGGCATGGCAACGGCAATCGTTTCTATGATGACTGGCATTAAAGTTTCTAAAGACATTGCCATGACAGGTGAGGTGACCCTTCGCGGTACCGTCTTGCCAATCGGTGGCTTGAAAGAAAAGCTCTTAGCGGCTCTTCGTGGCGGAATCAAAAAAGTGCTGATTCCTGAAGAGAATGCGAAAGACCTTGCCGACATACCAGATAGTGTGAAAAACGGACTGGAAATAGTACCCGTTTCTCGCATGGATGAAGTGCTGGAACATGCGCTTTTGGAAAAACCAGAAGCCATCGAATGGGACGAAAGCCAACAGCCGACTCAATCCGGTAAAGACGCTGAAAGCGGTGTCACTGCTCACTAATGTGGCAATTATAGTAATAATTATGACCCGGATCATTTTGGTCCGGGTCTTTTTATGTCATTTCTTGTGAAACGATGAATAAAAACCTCCGAAAAGCCTGAAAAAGCCTTGTTTTTTAGTACGATTCAATTCACAGACAAAGACAGTGAAATTCATGATATGGCTAAAACGAAGGATATTTTTACCATGAACAAAAACGAGCTTATCGCAGCAGTTGCGGAAAAAACAGACTTGTCAAAAGCAGCTGCAGGCGAAGCAGTTGACGCAACTTTTGATGCGATCACAAGCAGCCTTAAAGGTGGTGATGAGGTTAAGATCCTCGGTTTTGGTAACTTCAGTGTAACAGACCGTGCTGCCACAACAGGCCGCAACCCACGCACTGGTGAAACAATCCAAATTAAAGCGTCTAAATCTCCTAAATTCAAAGCTGGTAAAGGCTTGAAAGACGCAATCAACGGCTAATTCCCTAGTCTTTGAAACGAATATTGAAAGGCCCGCTCTGGCGGGCCTTTTGCTTTTTGATCCGCATTCAAATGAGTGAAAATAATTTTTTGTGCGATTTGATCAAATTGAATGGATAAAGGGCTTGCAATTGATTGCGAATTCAGGCTATTTCCCCTTCACGGTCGGGTGGTTAGCTCAGTTGGTAGAGCATCTCGTTTACACCGAGAGGGTCAGGAGTTCGAGCCTCTTACCACCCACCATTTTTTCTTCTCTTCGATATATCTAATTTTCGCCTTCACGGGCGATGAATTGATTGCGTGCGCTCTAGCTGTGTAAAAAAAACATCAGCTAAAGAAGCCTATATTTGGCTCTTTATGCCAAGCATTCTCCACCTTTCAATAGCTTCTTAATTTGCCCGAAAAATTCTGTTGCAATAAAATGTCTCCAGAGGGGTATTTCGTGCTTGACTTGCCGTGCTCCATTCCGTATCTCGTTCGCACGCTTCTAGAACGAAGCGGAAATGCGCGGGTGTAGCTCAGTTGGTTAGAGTGCCGGCCTGTCACGCCGGAGGTCGCGGGTTCGAGTCCCGTCACTCGCGCCACTTTCCTTTTTTGATAAAGTGAAAGTGGCGCCTAGATGCCGCGCTTTTCAAAACACTTCCTTTTACAGTTCATTGTTTTGTCGATCACCACCGTTGTATTGCGTTGGTTTGATTGTTCATACATTTTGCGGGCATTTTCGCTGAACGAGCGTTTTGTTTATGCTTTTTTCAGCTTCATGCATTTTTCCCCCTAGTTGTTTAGTTTTTGAACGTTCGGATACTTGCGCAAGAGGGATCAACCTATTAAGCCACTATTTAATCAGTTTATGAGCTGAACAGGTCGTACTTTCGCCATGTTGTCACCTTGACGACTCAGTGGGTACGACGTAGGCCATAGATACGCTTATCAAAGCGATTGTTGCCTTGTTGGAGAGGTTTTGGAGAAGGGAAGCGGATAATGGAAGTTCTTCTGTCCGAGTATCTGCCGATTATTGTTTTTATCGGTCTTTGTCTTGTCATTGGATTGGGACTTCTAGTTGCGCCCTTCGTGGTGGCTTACAAAGCGCCTGACACCGAAAAACTGTCTGCCTATGAGTGTGGCTTCAATGCATTCGACGATGCCCGCATGAAGTTCGATGTGCGGTTTTATCTGGTCGCTATTCTCTTCATCATTTTTGACCTCGAAGTTGCTTTCCTCTTTCCTTGGGCAGTTGCCTTTAAGGATCTTGGTTGGTTCGGCTTTTCATCAATGATGATCTTCTTAGGCGTTTTGACGATTGGCTTCATCTATGAGTGGAAGAAGGGCGCGCTTGAGTGGGACTAAACCACTTGTGAGTGAATAAAATTATGGCAAATACAACGTCCACATTAATTGCAGAACAGCCAAAAGGGATCATCGATCCGAATACTGGCAAGCCTATTGGCGCTGACGATCCATTCTTCGTAGAAATGGACAACGAGCTTGCCGACAAAGGTTTTCTCGTAACCAGCACAGACGATCTGATCAATTGGGCCAGAACAGGCTCATTGATGTGGATGACGTTTGGTCTTGCCTGTTGCGCTGTAGAAATGATGCAAATGTCGATGCCACGTTATGACTGTGAGCGTTTCGGCTTTGCACCGCGCGGTTCACCCCGTCAGTCTGATGTGATGATTGTTGCAGGTACGTTGACCAACAAGATGGCTCCGGCACTGCGCAAAGTTTACGACCAAATGCCTGAGCCACGTTATGTGATCTCAATGGGCTCCTGCGCTAATGGTGGTGGTTATTATCACTACTCCTATTCTGTGGTGCGTGGCTGTGACCGTGTGGTTCCAGTAGACATCTACGTGCCAGGTTGCCCTCCAACAGCAGAAGCACTGCTTTATGGCGTGTTGTTGCTGCAAAAGAAGATCCGCCGCACAGGCACGATCGAACGATAATTAAGTAAAGCAAGCGGAAAGCGTTAGACGCTATGGAAGTTGATACAGGTCTCAAAGACTATGCAGACTATCTTGAAGCCAAATTGGGCGATCAGGTAGAAGCATCATCATTTGCATTTGGCGAATTGACTATTCAAGTTGCCGTTGAAAACATCTTGGATGTCTTGCGCTTCCTTCGTGATGACGCACAGTCTTTGTTCGTGAATTTTACCGATATTTGCGGTGTTGATTATCCTGCACGCAAACGTCGCTTTGACGTGGTCTACCACTTGCTTTCACCAAAACATAACATGCGCATCCGTGTGAAGTTGCAGGCAGACGAAGATATGCTTGTGCCTTCAGCCACGCCGCTGTTCCCAGGAGCAGATTGGTTTGAGCGTGAAGCTTATGACATGTACGGCATCTTGTTTTCGGGCCATCCAGACCTTCGTCGTCTGCTTACAGATTATGGTTTTGAAGGCTATCCGCTACGCAAAGATTTCCCGACCACTGGTTATGTGGAAGTGCGTTATGATGACGAGCAAAAGCGCGTTGTTTATGACACCGTGAAACTGGCGCAAGAATTTAGACAATTTGACTTCGAATCACCTTGGGAAGGCACAGAATATGAGCTACCCGGTGATGAAAAAGCAACGCAGTAAAAAAGAGGGACGGGATTTGACGATGACCTTTTGTAAATCCAGTTCTGGAGACGCTTAATGGCTGAGGCACAGGTAAGAAATTTCAATATCAACTTCGGTCCGCAGCACCCTGCGGCACACGGGGTGTTGCGCCTTATTCTTGAGCTTGATGGCGAAGTGGTCGAGCGGGTTGATCCGCATATCGGTCTTTTGCATCGTGGCACAGAAAAGCTGATTGAGACGAAGACATATCTTCAAGCGGTTCCATACTTCGACCGTCTTGATTACGTTGCACCAATGAACCAAGAGCATGCCTATGCGCTTGCGATTGAAAAGATGCTGGACATTAAAGTGCCATACCGTGGTCAATTGATCCGTGTGCTCTATTCAGAAATTGGCCGCATTCTCTCGCACCTCTTGAACGTGACAACACAAGCCTTGGACGTTGGCGCTTTGACGCCGCCACTATGGGGCTTTGAAGAACGTGAAAAATTGATGGTGTTTTATGAGCGCGCCTCTGGCGCCCGTATGCACTCAGCTTATGTGCGTGCTGGTGGTGTTCACCAAGACCTACCGCAAAAGCTGGTTGATGACATTCACGCGTGGTGCGATCCGTTTCTCAATACATGTGACGACATCGAAACGCTGCTAACTGAAAACCGCATCTTTAAACAACGTAACGTTGATATTGGCTATGTCAGTCTCGATGATGCTTGGAAATGGGGTTTCTCAGGCGTAATGGTTCGCGGTTCTGGCGCTCCTTGGGATCTGCGTAAATCTCAGCCTTATGAGTGCTATCCTGATCTTGATTTCGATATTCCAATCGGTAAGAACGGCGACAACTATGATCGCTACGTGATCCGCATGGAAGAAATGCGCGAGAGCGTGAAGATCATGAAACAGTGTTGTGAGCTTCTATCTGGTGAGAAGGGCAGAACGCCAATCTCTGCGATTGATGGCAAAGTTGTGCCACCTAAGCGCCAAGAAATGAAGAAGTCGATGGAAAGCTTGATTCATCACTTCAAACTCTACACTGAAGGCTTCCACGTTCCAGAAGGCGAAGTATACGCCGCTGTTGAAGCACCTAAGGGTGAGTTCGGTGTTTATCTTGTGGCAGATGGTTCTAACAAACCATACCGCTGTAAAATCAAAGCGCCAGGTTTTGCTCACTTGCAAGCCATGGACTTCCTTTGTCGTGGCCACATGCTTGCTGATGTGTCAGCGGTTCTTGGTTCACTCGACATCGTGTTTGGTGAGGTGGATCGCTAATGAGCCAAACACTCTACCTTTTTCTGATCTTGGCTGGCGTTGCCAACTTGATATTTTTGGGCTTCGTTTATCTAAACGAAAACAAAAAATTGATTGTACAAACTGGGCATACCATCGAAGGCATGACGCAGGTTGTTGGCGGGCGCTATCTTATGATGGCGGTATTGGTATTGGGTTTATATCTGCTTGCAGATCGCGCGTCGCTTGGCGTTGCGTTTGCTAGTTTTGCATTTGTCGCTTTGTTCGACATTTTAATTGAAAAACGGCGCGGTGGAAAAGTCTTTCCACATGTTGGTGCTGCTGTTGTGAGTGTAGTCATGTCTGTCGTCTCTTTCGACATGGCAGAAGCTGAAGGACTTTAAGGATGGCCGTTCGTCGAATAGCTGAGGAACAACCAGATAGTTTCGTCTTTGATAAGGGAAACCTTAAATGGGCGAAGGATCAGATTGGCAAGTTTCCAAAAGGAAAGCAGGCATCTGCTGTCATTCCATTGCTTTGGCGTGCCCAAGAGCAACATAACGGTTGGTTGCCAGAGCCTGCCATGCGCTATATCGGCGACATGCTAGAAATGCCGTTCATCCGTGTGATGGAAGTGGCAACATTCTACACTATGTTCCAGTTGAAGCCGGTTGGTTCTGTCGCTCACATTCAAGTATGTGGCACGACGCCTTGCATGTTGCGCGGTTCAGAAGATTTGATGAAGGTTTGCAAAAGCCGCATCTCACCGAACCAGCATGAAGTAACAGCAGATGGCAAATATTCATGGGAAGAGGTTGAATGCCTCGGTGCCTGTGTAAACGCGCCGATGGTTCAAATTTTCAAAGATACATTTGAAGACCTGACACCTGAAACATTCGAGAAAATGCTCGACGATATTGAAGCAGGGCGCAAAGTCAGCCCAGGCCCACAGACAGATCGTTATTTGGCTGTTCACTCAGAAGGCCGCACGCAGCTTCACGAAGGCGCAATTGAATATGGACCAGAAGCCAACGCCTATATTGCTCCCTATGTGATGGCTGGTAACGCTGCCATGATCGCCAATGATGCGCGTGATAGCGGACTAGCAACAGGCGCTGGTAAGAAGAAAGCCGCGCCTAAAAAGACAAGTGCGGCGAAGCCAGCGGCTGCGAAAGCGCCAGCAACAAAAGCTGTAGCTAAGAAACCAGCCGCTAAGCCAGTAGTGGCCAAAGCGGCTCCTGCTAAGGCAGCAGCGGCTAAAGCAAAGCCTGCAAAAATTAAAGCGCCGACCAAAGCGGAGCTTGCCAAAGAAGAAAAAGCAGCTGATGCAGCCTTAGCCGCTTTGCCAAAAGGTGCAAGCGCTGAAGACCGCGCCAATGCTGTTGGCAAAAAGCCGCGTGGCCTTCCAAAGGCACGCAAAGCGGGTGCTGATGATTTGAAACTCATCAAGGGTGTTGGTCCAGTGATCGAGACGAAATTGAATGACAAAGGCATTTGGCATTTTGACCAAATCGCCGCATGGGACCGCGGTGCGGTTCAATGGTTCGATCAATTCTTGAGCTTCAAAGGCCGTATCGACCGCGACACTTGGTTGAAACAAGCTGCAATTTTAGCGACTGGCGGTGAGACTGAGTTCTCAAAACGCTCGTCCAAAACAACAAAGGGGAAATAGATCATGGTTCAATTCCTCGAAGATAAAGACCGCATTTTCACAAACATTCATGGTTTCCATGATTGGGGCCTAAAGGGTGCTCAAGCACGTGGTCAGTGGGATAAAACGGGTTCCATCATCAAGAAGGGCCGCGATTGGGTCATTGATGAAATGAAAGCTTCCGGCCTTCGTGGTCGTGGTGGTGCGGGTTTCCCGACTGGCCTTAAATGGTCTTTCATGCCGAAAGAATCTGATGGTCGTCCACATTACCTCGTCGTCAATGCTGACGAATCAGAGCCGGGTACATGTAAAGACCGCGAAATTATGCGCCATGATCCGCATACGCTGGTTGAAGGCTGCTTGATTGCAGGTTTCGCCATGGGTGCTAAAGCGGGTTACATCTATGTGCGCGGTGAGTTCATTCGTGAGCGCGAACGTCTGCAAGCAGCGATCGACCAAGCTTATGATGCGGGACTGCTCGGCAAGAACGCGGCAAAATCTGGTTGGGATTTCGACCTTTACGTTCATCACGGGGCAGGTGCTTATATCTGCGGTGAAGAAACAGCTTTGCTTGAAAGTTTGGAAGGCAAAAAAGGCCAACCACGCTTGAAGCCGCCATTCCCTGCCAATGCGGGTCTTTATGGTGCGCCGACAACAGTGAACAACGTTGAATCAATTGCCGTGGTGCCGACAATCCTACGTCGTGGCGCGTCTTGGTTCTCTTCATTCGGTGCTGATAACAACAAGGGCACCAAGCTCTTTTGCGTATCAGGCCACGTCAACAATCCAGCTACTTTTGAAGAAGCAATGTCTGTTCCATTCAAAGATATGATGGATAAGCACTGCGGCGGTATTCGTGGTGGTTGGGACAATCTTTTGGCGGTTATTCCTGGCGGTTCGTCGGTTCCTTGTGTGCCTGCTGAACAGATTATGGATTGCCCGATGGACTTTGATAGCCTTCGTGGGCTGCAATCTGGTCTTGGTACGGCGGCTGTGATCGTGATGGATAAATCCACCGACATGATCAAAGCAATCGCCCGATTGGCTTACTTCTACAAACACGAAAGCTGCGGCCAATGTACGCCGTGTCGTGAAGGCACTGGCTGGATGTGGCGTGTGCTTGTGCGTATGTCTGAGGGCCGCGCTGAAAAACGTGAAATCGACATGCTTCTTGATGTTACGAAGCAGGTTGAAGGCCACACAATTTGTGCATTGGGTGATGCGGCAGCATGGCCGGTTCAAGGTTTGATCCGCCATTTCCGCCCACTCATTGAAGAACGCATCGATCAATATTCACACCGTGCAGACAAAGACGGTGCTGTATTGGAGGCTGCTGAATGACAAACTTCCAAGCATGGTCTCGGGAAGACCTAAGATTTGTTGTATCTGGCGGTGCTAGTTTAGAAATAAGCTCATCGCCCCGTTCAAGGGAAGATCTCCGCTTTATAGCATCCGGATTGCAAAGCGGAGCCTTTCTAAAGATTACCGATGTAGGGAGGTTTTCTCGCGAAGACCTTAGATTTATAGCTACTGGTTCACCTGATGGTGCCACCGTTATATTTAGTTAATTGTAGAGGCTGCTGAATAATGTCCGATACATCTAAAATCGTCGTAGATGGCGAAGAAATCGAAGTACCAAGCCACTTTACTCTTCTGCAAGCCGCAGAAGCAGCTGGGGCAGAAGTGCCACGTTTTTGTTTTCACGACCGTCTGTCAGTTGCTGGTAACTGCCGGATGTGTCTGGTTGAAGTAAAAGGTGGCCCGCCAAAGCCTGCGGCCTCTTGTGCTATGGGCGTGCGCGATTTGCGTCCGGGTCCAGAAGGTCAAGCGCCTGAGATTTTCACCAAGACACCAATGGTCAAAAAAGCGCGGGAAGGGGTGATGGAATTCCTTCTCATCAACCACCCACTTGATTGCCCAATTTGCGACCAAGGCGGCGAATGCGACCTGCAAGACCAAGCCATGGCTTACGGTATTGATGGCTCCCGCTTCCAAGAAAACAAACGTGCGGTTGAGGACAAATATATCGGCCCACTTGTTCGCACAAAAATGACACGTTGCATTCACTGCACACGCTGCGTTCGCTTCACTACCGAAGTAGCTGGCGTTTCAGACCTCGGTCTTATTGGCCGCGGTGAAGATGCAGAAATTACAACATACCTTGAAAGTTCTATGTCATCAGAACTGCAAGGCAATGTGGTTGACCTTTGCCCTGTTGGTGCGTTGACATCTCGTCCGTATCAAGATCAGGCCCGTCCTTGGGAACTGAACAAGACGGAAAGCATCGACGTTATGGATGCGCTTGGTTCTGCTATCCGTGTGGATACACGTGGTCGCGAAGTAATGCGCGTGATGCCAAGGTTGAACGAAGAAATCAACGAAGAGTGGATTTCAGACAAGACACGGTTCATCTGGGATGGTCTTCGCACACAGCGCCTCGATCGCCCTTATATTCGTAGCGGCGACAAACTTGCTCCGGCAAGCTGGTCAGAAGCTTTTGCAGCAATTGCTGAAAAAGTGTCGGCAACATCTGGTGAGAAAATCGGCGCAATTGCTGGTGATCTATCTGGCGTTGAAGAAATGTTTGCGGCAAAACAATTGCTTGAAGCACTCGGCTCATCAAACGTTGATTGTCGCCAATCAGGCAATGCACTTGACCCATCAAAGGGCCGTGCAAGCTACACATTCAATGCCACAATTGAAGGCATCGAAGATGCTGACGCGATTTTGCTTGTTGGCACAAACCCACGCGTGGAAGCCGCACTTCTTAATGCTCGCATCCGCAAAGCATGGCGTGCGTCAGAAGGCACATTGCCAATTGGCGTGATCGGCGAAGCTGCTGACCTTACATATGACACCACATACATCGGCGCAGGCGGTGATAGCCTTGCAGAACTTGCTGGTGGCAAAGGGTCTTTTGCAAAAGCATTGAAATCAGCAAAACGTCCGTTGATCATCATCGGTCAAGGCGCATTGACGCGTGCTGATGGTGCTGTGATTTTAGCCAACGCTGCGGCAGTAGCTGACAAGTTCGGCGCAACGACTGCTGACTGGAATGGCTTTGCTGTTCTTCATAACGCAGCCAGCATGGTTGGCGGCTTGGACATCGGTTTTGTTCCGGCAAACGACGGTGTAAAAGCAGCAGACATGGGCGGCCTTGATGTTGTCTTTATGCTCGGCGCTGACGAAGTCTCCCTAAAGGGCGATGCCTTTAAAGTTTACATCGGTTCACACGGTGACAACGGCGCACATAGCGCTGACGTTATCTTGCCTGCGGCGACATATACTGAGAAGTCAGCAACTTACGTCAACACAGAAGGCCGTGTGCAAATGACAACCCGCGCCGCATTCGCCCCTGGTGAAGCGCGCGAAGATTGGGCAATCTTACGTGCCTTGTCTGATGTGCTAGGTCACACACTCCCATACGACAATCTAGGCGCCTTGCGTGCTGCACTTTATGAAGCGCATCCTCACATGGCACTTGTTGGCGATATTGCTGAAAGTGATGCATCTGCTGTGGCAGGTATCGCGAAAGCAGGCGGCAAAATAAACAAAGCGGCATTCAGTTCGATTGTCAGCGATTTTTATCTCACGAACCCGATTGCACGGGCTTCTAAAGTGATGGCTGATTGTTCAGCACTCGCCATGAAGCAACGCGCAGAAGCGGCGGAGTAGGGCAGGACAATGGAATTTATTGATACCTATATCATCCCCGGTGCGATCATTGTCGGTCAGAGCTTTTTGCTACTAGCAATTGTTCTCATCGGTGTGACTTATTCAACTTATGCCGACCGTAAAATCTGGGCAGCCGTGCAAATGCGCCGTGGTCCAAACGTTGTTGGCCCATGGGGTTTGTTGCAAGCTTTTGCTGATGCGCTGAAATTTATCTTGAAAGAGCCTATTGTTCCTTCAGGTTCCAACAAAGCGGTTTTCTTGCTTGCACCACTCGTCACAGTGACGCTCGGTTTGGCCGCTTGGGTTGTTATGCCTGTTAATGCGGGCTGGGTGATTTCAGACATTAATGTCGGCATCCTCTTCATTTTCGCCATTACATCGCTCGAAGTTTACGGCGTGATTATGGGCGGTTGGGCTTCAAACTCTAAATACCCATTCCTTGGTGCACTTCGTTCAGCTGCTCAAATGATCTCTTACGAAGTCTCTATCGGCTTTGTTATCGTTGCCGTGCTGCTATGCGTTGGGTCACTCAACATGAGCGAAATTGTTCTAGCGCAACAAGAAGGACCGGGCACAATGATTGGCCTTCCAGCGTCTTTCCTTGATTGGCACTGGTTCGCACTGTTCCCACTCTTCATCATCTTCTTTGTGTCACTGTTGGCAGAAACAAACCGTCCGCCATTCGATTTGCCAGAAGCTGAATCTGAATTGGTAGCAGGTTTCATGGTTGAGTATTCATCTACTCCTTACGTGATGTTCATGCTCGGCGAATATGCCGCGATCTTGTTCATGTGCGCTATGACAACCGTGCTCTTCTTGGGTGGTTGGTTGCCGCCGTTTGACTTCGCACCATTCACTTGGGTTCCAGGTGTCGTTTGGTTCGTACTCAAAGTCGGCTTGGTGTTCTTTATGGTATCATTGGTTAAAGCGTTCGTTCCACGTTATCGCTACGACCAATTGATGCGCCTTGGTTGGAAAGTGTTCCTCCCAATTTCACTCTTCATGGTCTTCTTTGTGGCCTTTATTCTCTTACTGACAGGATGGGGCCCGTAAAGACGGGGATGCAGACTTATGAATTCACTTGTTCAAGCCGGTAAGGCACTTTTCTTGAAGGAATTTTTCAGCGCCATCGTGTTGACGATGCGCTATTTCTTCAGACCTAAAGTAACCATCAACTACCCTTATGAAAAAGGGGCAATCAGCCCGCGTTTTCGTGGTGAGCATGCATTGCGTCGTTATCCAAACGGCGAAGAACGTTGCATTGCCTGTAAATTGTGTGAAGCAATTTGTCCGGCACAAGCTATCACCATCGAAGCAGGCCCACGACGCAACGACGGCACCCGCCGCACTACGCGTTATGACATCGACATGGTGAAATGCATCTATTGCGGTTTTTGCCAAGAAGCATGTCCGGTGGATGCGATTGTTGAGGGTTCAAACTTTGAGTTCGCGACGGAAACCCGCGAAGAACTCTACTACGATAAAGACAAACTTTTAGACAATGGCGCGCGCTGGGAGCGTGAGCTGGCACAGAATATCGCGCTTGACGCGCCATATCGCTAAGGAAACCGTAATGGGACTGGCTTCAATCTTCTTCTACCTGTTTTCGACAATCCTCGTATTGTCGGCATTCTTGGTGATCTCATCCAGAAACCCTGTTCATTCAGTGTTGTTTCTGATCCTCGCTTTCTTTAATGCGGCAGGCCTTTTCGTTCTGGTCGGCGCTGAATTCCTCGCCATGTTGTTGGTGATTGTTTACGTCGGCGCGGTCGCGGTATTGTTCTTGTTCGTTGTTATGATGCTCGACGTTGACTTCGTGGAGTTGAAACAAGGCTTCCTGCAATATGTTCCGCTTGGCGGTTTGGTTGCGGTTGTATTGGCCGTCGAACTTGTCGTTGTACTAGGCGGCTCTTTATTCGATCCGAATTTTGCAATTGGAACAGGTACAGCGCCAATTCCCGATGTGACTGAGATCGGCAACACCAAGGCTATCGGCTTGTTGCTATACACTCGCTACATCTATTTCTTCCAAGCAGCCGGCCTTGTGCTTTTGGTTGCGATGATTGGTGCGATTGTTTTGACACTGCGCCACAAAGAAGGCGTGAAGCGCCAAGACATTGCCGCACAAAATGCGCGCACCCGTGAGACGGCGATTGAAGTCGTCAAGGTTGAGACAGGAAAGGGGATCTAATCAGATGGAAATCGGTCTATCTCATTATTTGGTTCTAGCAGCGATCCTATTCACCATTGGTGTGTTTGGTATTTTCGTGAACCGTAAAAACGTCATCATCATTTTGATGTCAGTCGAATTGATCCTGTTATCAGTGAACATCAATCTGGTCGCATTCTCATCGTTCAGCGGTGATCTTGTTGGTCAAATCTTCGCACTCTTGATCCTAACCGTTGCAGCTGCAGAAGCTGCGATCGGTCTTGCAATTCTCGTCGCTTTCTTCCGCAACAAAGGGTCGATTGCGGTTGAAGACATCAATGCGATGAAAGGCTAGAGATTATGTATACAGCGATTGTCTTTCTTCCTCTTATTGGCTTCCTGATTGCCGGCATCTTTGGCCGCGCCATCGGTGCAAAAGCCAGTGAATATGTAACAAGCGGCCTTATGATTGTTGCAGCTGTGCTGTCATGGATTGCCTTCATTCAAGTTGGTTTCAGCGATGCAGAAGCCTTCACGGTGCCTGTGTTACGCTTTATCCAGTCTGGTGATTTTGTGGCCGACTGGGCGTTCCGTATTGATACGCTCACCGTGGTCATGCTTGTGGTGGTGAACTCTGTTTCCACACTCGTGCACATCTACTCCATCGGCTATATGCACCACGACCTACACCGTCCGCGTTTCTTTGCTTATCTGTCGCTCTTCACTTTTGCGATGTTGATGCTTGTAACATCAGACAACCTCATCCAAATGTTCTTTGGTTGGGAGGGCGTTGGCCTTGCGTCTTATCTGCTGATTGGTTTTTGGTATCACAAACCTTCTGCAAACGCGGCAGCAATGAAAGCGTTCATCGTCAACCGTGTCGGTGACTTCGGCTTCGCACTTGGTATTTTCGCAACCTTCATCATCTTCGGTTCCGTTGAGTTTGATACAATCTTCTCAGCAGCTAAAGGCATGATTGGCGAAGATGGTTCTGTTGCAGCCGCTGAGCCAGTGCTCAACTTCCTCGGTTACAGCCTAGCTCTTGATAGCGCGATTACAGTAACCTGCTTCTTGCTCTTTATGGGCGCTATGGGTAAATCAGCGCAGTTCCTGCTGCACACTTGGTTGCCAGACGCTATGGAAGGCCCAACGCCAGTTTCAGCGCTTATTCACGCTGCAACAATGGTGACAGCTGGTGTCTTCCTTGTTGCTCGTATGTCTCCGATTTTCGAACTGTCACAAACAGCGTTGACCTTCATCACCTTTATTGGTGCGTTCACTGCAATCTTTGCAGCAAGTGTTGGTCTCGTGCAAAACGACATCAAGCGCGTGATTGCTTATTCAACCTGTTCGCAGCTTGGCTATATGTTTGTTGCAATGGGCCTTGGCGCTTATTCAATCGGCATCTTCCACCTCTTCACACACGCCTTCTTTAAAGCGTTGTTGTTCTTAGGCGCAGGCTCAGTGATCCACGCGGTCTCCGACGAACAAGATATGCGCAAAATGGGTGGCCTTAAGAATTTGGTGCCTGTGACCTATTGGACCATGTTCATCGGTACAATCGCCCTGACAGGCGTTGGCATTCCAGGCACGCTTGTTGGTACAGCTGGCTTCTTCTCAAAAGATGCCATCATCGAAGCGGCCTTCGTGGGTCAAAACTCAATGGCAAGCTTCGCTTTCGCTATGACTGTTCTGGCCGCCTTGTTTACAAGCTTCTACTCATGGCGCTTGGTGTTTATGACATTCCACGGCAAACCACGCGCGTCTGCGTCTGTTATGAGCCATGTGCATGAATCACCAAAAATCATGACTGTGCCATTGTTCATCTTGTCAGTGGGTGCTCTGTTTGCAGGTGTTGCATTCTACGGCCACTTCATTGGTCACGGATATGATCATTTCTGGAAGGGTGCGCTCTTTACAGGTCCAACAAATAATATCATCCATGAATTCCACCATGTGCCTTTCCTTGTGAAAGCGGCGGCAACTATCGTGATGATTTTGGGCTTCGTGATTGCTTACGTTTTCTATATCCGCAAACCAGATCTGCCGAAAACTTTGGCTGAAGAGCATCCGGGGCTTTACAAGTTCCTGCTCAACAAATGGTACATGGATGAACTCTATAATGTGGTGTTTATTCGTCCTGCCATGTGGCTCGGCAAATTCTTCTGGAAGCGGGGCGACGGTTGGTTGATCGACGGCTTCGGTCCAGATGGCATCTCAGCCCGTGTCCTCAACATTACCGACCGTGTCGTCAAGCTACAGTCCGGTTTCATTTATCACTATGCGTTCGCCATGATGATCGGCCTTGCGGCCCTCGTCACCTGGATGATGTTTTAAGAATTAAGGGAAAGAAGACCAAACCATGTCATTTCCGATCCTCTCCACGGTGACATTTCTGCCCCTAATCGGGGTTGCGATGATATTGATTGTCCGAAACGACGATCATCTCGCTCGTCAAAACATCCGCTATATTGCGTTGATCACAACATTGGTGACATTTATCTTGTCACTCGGTATTTGGATCAACTTTGATAATGCTTCAGCCTCTTTCCAAATGAAGGAAGAGCTGGAATGGTTTGCGGGCAGTGGTATTGCCTACCGCATGGGTGTTGATGGTATTTCAATGCTGTTCATTATCCTAACAACCTTCTTGATGCCGCTTTGTATCTTGGCCAGTTGGGTATCCGTTCAAAAGCGCGTCAAAGAATATATGATCGCCTTCTTGGTGCTTGAAACACTTGTCATCGGTGTGTTCTCTTCGCTTGATATCGTGCTCTTCTATGTCTTCTTTGAAGCAGGCCTCATTCCGATGTTTATCATCATCGGTGTATGGGGTGGTAAGCGCCGCATCTATGCATCGTTCAAGTTCTTCCTCTATACGCTTCTCGGTTCAGTTCTTATGCTGCTTGCGATTATGGCGATGTATTGGGATGCAGGTTCGACAAACATTGAAGTGTTGCTCGCACACCAATTCCCAGCTGAAATGCAAACCTGGCTATGGCTTGCCTTCTTCGCTTCTTTCGCGGTGAAGATGCCAATGTGGCCGGTTCATACATGGTTGCCAGATGCACACGTTGAAGCGCCGACTGCTGGTTCTGTTATCTTGGCGGGTATCTTGTTGAAGCTCGGTGGCTACGGCTTCCTGCGGTTCTCACTTCCAATGTTCCCGCTCGCCTCTGCAGACTTTGCTCCATTCGTGTTCACGCTCTCAGTCATTGCGATTGTCTACACATCGCTGGTCGCTCTTATGCAGCACGACATTAAGAAGCTGATTGCTTATTCATCCGTTGCCCATATGGGTTATGTGACGATGGGCATTTTTGCAGCCAACGAGCAGGGCATTCAGGGCGGCATCTTCCAGATGTTGTCACACGGTCTTGTATCAGGCGCGCTCTTCCTTTGTGTCGGCGTTGTTTATGACCGCATGCACACACGGGAAATTTCAGCCTATGGCGGCCTTGTAAACCGCATGCCTTTTTATGCTGTTGTGTTCTTATTGTTCACGATGGCCAATGTGGGCTTGCCGGGAACCAGTGGCTTCGTCGGTGAATTCATGACGTTGATGGGTGCCTTCAAAGCGAACACATGGGTGGCGTTGATTGCCACAACTGGTGTGATTTTGTCCGCAGCTTATGCACTGTGGCTTTATCGCCGCGTTGTCTTCGGCGGACTTGAAAAAGAGAGCTTGAAACAAATTCTCGATATGTCGCTGCGTGAAAAAGTGATCATCGCACCATTGGTGATCTTCACAATTTTCTTCGGTGTCTATCCATCACCAGTATTCGATGTGACAGCCGCATCAGTCGACAATCTCATTCAAGGCTATGAAGCAGCACTCGCTGCAGCCGAACAGTTGCAGCAAACCGCTGCCGCAAGCGTGAAGTAGAGGGCAGGGACCATGCAAGATAAGTATTTGGAAGCGCTCAACATCATGCCTGCCATGCCAGAAGTGGTAATGGCTGTTGGTGCAATGGCGTTGTTGATGATTGGTGTTTTCACAAACGAGAAATCAACCAACACAGTTACAGGCTTGGCAATTGCTTTGCTCGTTGTCTCCGGAATTTTGGTGATGAATGGCGGCGGTGAGACTGTTGAGATATTTGACGGCGCGTTTGTCGTCGATCCATTTTCAAACCTGATGAAGATTTTGACGCTAGTAGGCTCCATTGCCGCTATCGCCATGTCTGTTGGGTTTGTGCGCCGAGAGAAGTTTGATCGGTTTGAATATCCAATTCTGATCGTGCTTGCCACACTCGGCATGATGATGATGATTTCATCAAACGATTTGATTGCTTTGTATCTCGGTCTTGAGTTGCAGTCTCTCTCACTATACGTGATCGCATCAATCAACAGAGATTCAACACGCTCAACTGAAGCTGGTTTGAAATACTTCGTGCTTGGCGCGTTGTCTTCAGGCTTCCTGCTTTACGGCATGTCGCTGATTTATGGCTTTACGGGTCATACAGGTTACGGTGCTATCGCAGAAGCGCTTCAAGCAGATTCATCCTCTGTCGGTATCGTTATCGGCTTGGTCTTCGTGCTTGCAGGTCTTGCCTTTAAAATTTCAGCAGTCCCATTCCATATGTGGACACCAGATGTTTATCAAGGTTCTCCAACACCTGTTACAGCCTTCTTTGCAGCCGCCCCAAAGATTGCCGCAATGGCGCTCTTCGTTCGGGTTGTTTATGATGCGTTTGAACCAATCACCAAAGACTGGCAGCAAATTGTTGTCTTCATCTCGATCGCCTCAATGATTTTGGGTGCCTTCGCAGCGATTGGCCAAAACAACATCAAACGTCTGATGGCTTATTCATCCATCGGTCACATGGGCTACGCACTTGTTGGCCTTGCCGCTGGTAGCCAAGTGGGTGTTGAAGGTGTGATCATTTACATGCTGATTTACATGGTAATGACGCTCGGTGCTTTCGCCTGCATTTTGTCAATGCGCGAGAAAGACGGCATGGTTGAGAACATTGATGCACTGGCTGGTGCTTCAAAAACTCATCCTTGGATGGCCTTTGTCCTCGCAATGATCATGTTCTCACTCGCAGGCATTCCGCCACTTGCAGGTTTCTTCGGCAAATGGTTCGTATTCGTCGCTGCGATCGAGGCTGATCTTTATGCTCTCGCAATCATCGGTGTTCTATCCAGTGTGGTCGGCGCGTTCTATTATCTTCGTATCGTGAAGATCATGTATTTTGATGAGGTGAAAACCGAATTCGTCAAAGCGCCAACAGAGCTTGGTGTGATCATGACGATTGCTGGTCTCTTCGTAATTGGCTTTATGCTGATCGTTGGTCCAGTTGGAGAAATTGCAACAGTAGCGGCAAAGACCTTCTTTGCTGGCTAAGCTTAGGCGCGCAAGGTGCAAGAGTTTTATGACCCGTCACACGACATAACGCATTTTGCGTTTGGAGATGTCTCATCAACCAATGATGAGGCATTTCGTTTGGGTGAGGAAACGGGTGCTAACAAGCTTTTTGTGACCGGCAAACGCCAACTAGCCGGGCGCGGGCGTCGTGGTCGGCCTTGGGTGTCAGAAGAGGGAAACCTCTACGCAAGCTTATTCCTTCGCAATCCAGCTCCCATGGAACAATGTGCGCAATTGTCTTTTGTTGCCGCCATTTCACTCCACGATGCAATTTCATCGTCCATTGATGACGACCGCAACATGTGTGCGTTAAAATGGCCCAATGATGTGCTGTTTAACAAAAGCAAAGTCTGTGGCTTGTTGTTAGAGGCAAGGGGCGGTGGTGACGACACCAAAATCGTGATTGGCATGGGCACCAATTGCACTCACTTTCCTGACGATACGCCGTATCCTGCAACCAGTTTTGCCAATGAAAACATCGAGCTCTTGCCAGACGAATTATTCAAAGCGCTCAAACATCATTTTCTGCTCAATTTGAAAACGTGGGATCAGGGTAATAACTTTGAACTCATCCGCAAACGTTGGTTAGAAAAAGCAACGGGCCTTGGTGACGAGATTGTTGTGCGGCTTGAAAATGACGAGATTAGAGGCATCTTCCAAGATTTAGATCATGAAGGAAACCTCGTTTTGGGTCTAAGTCGTGGCCGCAGCCAAAAATTCTCTGCAGGCGATGTTTTCTTTCCCTCTATGGTACTCTAGTTAAATGTTCAGGCGAACGGTTCGCCGCTGTTTGAAAGACAGGTTTAAATGACGAAGAACGATAAAAAAGACCTCGTCTTCGCGCCCCTCGGAGGGGTCGGCGAAATTGGCATGAACTTGGCGCTTTATGGCTATGGTAATCGCGATAAGCGTGATTGGATTGTCGTCGATTTCGGTATTTCTTTCCCCGGTCCTCATCAGCCTGGTGTTGATGTTATTTTTCCAGACATCAAATTTCTTGAAGACATCAAGAAAGACATTCTTGGTATTCTCATTACCCACGCCCATGAAGATCACTATGGTGCGCTGTTAGAACTTTGGCCTGCCATAGAACGCCCGCTTTATTGTTCTGAATTTGTCAGCGGACTGTTGAACGCCAAGGCCGCACGGTTTGGTGAATATGATAAGATACCGTCCAACAATGTGAAGCAAGGCGAGAGCATCGACCTTGGTCCATTCAATATTGAATTTATCGCCGTCTCACACTCCATCCCTGATCCTTGCTCTTTGTTGATCACAACACCCGCAGGCCGCGTGCTTCATACAGGTGATTGGAAACTCGACCCGAACCCTGGTGTTGGTCAAGCGACAGACGTAGCTCGACTAAAAGAAATTGGCGAAACAGGCGGCGTTGATGCGCTGATTTGTGATTCCACCAACGCCATGCGCGAAGGGGTAAGCCCGAGCGAAGCCGATATTCAAAAGAACTTAGTATCTGTCATCAAGTCGGCTAAGAACCGTGTGGCCGTTACAACATTCTCATCTAACGTTGCGCGGATCCGTGCAATTGCTCTAGCTGCTGCAGCCTGTGATCGCCAAGTGGTGTTGATGGGTGCTTCCATGCGCCGCGTTGTCGATGTCTCGCGCGAGCTAGGTTATCTCGACGACGTACCGCCGTTTATCAGCGAGAATGAATATGGCTATCTGCCACGTGAAAAAGTGTTGGTAATCCTTACAGGTACACAAGGCGAACCCCGCGCAGCTTTGGCACGCATTGCCCGCAACGATCACCGCGATATAGCTTTTTCAAAAGGCGATATGGTGATTTTCTCCTCCCGCGCTATTCCTGGTAATGAGAAGCTTGTCGGCAACATCATCAATCAACTAGCCGCGTCAGGCGTTGATGTGGTGACGGATAAAGACGCAGAAGTGCATGTCACGGGCCACCCGCGCATCAACGAACTTTTGCAAATGTACGACTGGGTAAAACCACGTTCGCTTGTGCCTGTCCACGGCGAAGCGATGCACCTTAAAGCTCAAGCGCAACTTGGTTTAGAAAATGGCATCAGCGACGTGATGGTCATCGATAATGGTGATGTCGTCCACGTCGCACCAAATGCATTGCAAAAGGTCGACGAAATACCAGCGGGCATTTTGGTGCGTGATGGCAAACTCATCAGAGATGAAGAGGGCGCTGGCGTTATTAAGCGGCGTAAATTGTCGTTTGCAGGTGTTGTGAATATTGCGATTGTCATCGACCAAAAAGGTGACATTCCTGATGATCCCGCTGTTGAATGTATCGGCCTGCCACTCGAAGATGACGATGACGAGTTGATGGAAGACATCGTATTCGAGGTGGTTCTAAACACCATTGAAGGTTTGCCACGCAAAAAGCGGCGCGATGAAGCCCTCGTACGCGATGCAGTCTATCGGGCTGTTCGTGCCAAGGTGAATTATATCTGGGGCAAAAAACCGTTCTGTTCGGTTTTATTGCTTCGCTCATAGGAGCTGAAAATGATTGGCCGATTAAATCACGTCGCAATTGCTGTGCCAGACATGGAAGCAGCCTGCGCAAGTTATAAAAACTCGCTCGGTGCAACGATCACAGAACAACAAGATTTGCCCGAGCATGGTGTGTCGGTTGTTTTTGTTGAACTGCCAAATACCAAGATCGAGTTTTTACATCCGTTCGGCGAAGCATCTCCGATTGCTGGTTTCTTAGAGAAAAATCCTGCAGGTGGTATTCATCATCTATGTTATGAAGTGGAAGACATCATCGCTGCCCGTGATAAATTGGTCAGCGAAGGCGCGCGTGTATTGGGTGACGGCGAACCAAAGATCGGTGCTCATAATAAGCCTGTCTTGTTCCTGCATCCCAAAGATTTCCAAGGCACTCTTATCGAACTAGAACAAGTGTAAGGCATCAACTCATGGAACCGATAACAATCTTCGCGTTTTACTTCATCCTTTGGTGGCTGACATTGTTCTGCATTTTGCCTTTCGGCGTAAAAACGCAGGGCGAAGAGAGCGATGTCACTCTTGGTACGGTTGATAGTGCGCCAGCAAAACCTATGATCGTCAAGAAGATGATCATCACAACATTTGTCTCAGCGCTCATTCTCGGCTTGATCATTTGGGTTGTGGTTGGGTTAGGTGTTGGCATCGAGGACATTCCGTTCATTCCGGATTTCCGAATAAACTAATCCATTGGAATGCTGCGAATACAGGACTTACGCACACTAATTTTAGTCAAAAAAAACAGGGCTTACGCGCGCTAATTTTAGTCAAAAAAAACAGGGCTTACGCCCTGTGAAAAAGTAATTCGCTCTCTGCTCTATGCTTCCACCGAGGTGGCGCTGCATTTCACAACGTGATTGCGCTGATAGATCAGTCCCTCCCAAGACTTAGAACGTATGGCCGGTATGTTATATTCAAACCTAGCCTAAAGAAGCTATACCAGACGTTTTCATTTGTCATCCCAGTTTTTCGATATATTTGAATTATTTGTATGACAAAGTAACAGGAACTGGAATATTTTCCTCCAATTACGTTTGGAAAATGATGTATTTCGTAGTTATTTGGCCATAATTGGCGGCGAGAACATTGTTTACCAAATTCAGAAATCGTGACAGGAAGGCATATTTGTTGGGCGTATAACGAGTTTAGACTAGCGGTCATCGCAAACACCCGATATTTGCTATTAAGTACCTTCATTCAACAGGAATTTCCTCATGCGGCTTTCTCGCTATTTCCTCCCAATTTTGCGCGACAATCCTAAAGAAGCAGAAATCGTTTCGCACCGTCTTATGCTACGCGCTGGCATGATCAAGCAACAATCTGCGGGCATTTATTCGTGGTTGCCACTTGGGTTGAAGGTTTTGGAGAAAATCAACACTGTTGTTCGCGAAGAGATGGACAGGGCAGGCGCCGTTGAAATCTTGATGCCAACGATCCAATCTGCAGACCTTTGGCGCGAAAGTGGGCGTTATGAAGCTTACGGCAAAGAGATGCTGCGCATTGAAGACCGCCAAGAACGTGAAATGTTGTTCGGCCCGACCAATGAGGAAATGGTGACGGATATTTTCCGCTCCTCAATCAAGTCATACAAAAACCTGCCTTTGAACCTTTATCATATTCAATGGAAATTCCGCGACGAAGTGCGTCCTCGTTTTGGGGTTATGCGTGGGCGTGAGTTCTTGATGAAAGATGCTTATTCATTCGATCTTGATTATGAGAGTGCAAAAAAAGCCTATCAAGGCATGTTTGCGGCTTATCTTCGAACCTTTAAACGGCTTGGCTTGCAGGCTATCCCGATGAAAGCTGACACAGGTCCAATTGGTGGCGACCTAAGCCATGAATTCATCGTTCTTGCTGATACAGGCGAAAGCGGCGTGTTTTGCCATCGTTCGCACCTTGAGCGCAAAACACCGCCAGAAGACCTCGATTTTTCAGATACCAAAGCTTTGGAAGCAATCTTTGAAAACTGGACCACTGATTATGCAGCCACTGATGAAATGCATGATGAAGCAGCCTATGAGGCAGTGCCAGAAGCAGATCGAGTTTCAGCTCGCGGTATTGAAGTCGGCCATATCTTCCATTTTGGTACCAAGTATTCTGAATCCATGGGCGCGAAAGTTACTGGCCCTGATGGCGTAGAAACACCTGTTCATATGGGCTCATACGGCATCGGCCCGTCGCGCCTCGTTGGTGGCATTATTGAAGCAAGCCATGATGAAAACGGCATTATCTGGCCAGAAGGTATCGCGCCATTTGATGTTGGCATTATCAATATGAAAGTTGGTAATGAGGAAACTGATGCAGCATGCGAAACGCTCTACAAAGCGCTTCAAGCCGCAAATAAAGATGTGTTGTACGATGACACTGACAATCGAGCTGGTGCGAAATTTGCCACAATGGACCTTATCGGTTTGCCACAACAGATTGTTGTTGGACCGCGCGGTATGGCTGATGGTGTGGTAGAATTAAAGAATCGCGCTACTGGTGATCGTGAAACAATGAGCGTTGAGGCGTTAATCAACAAACTAACGGCATAATCCAACCAACCACATAATCCAAATTGTGAAGCAAGCATGGACCTACCAGTGAAAACATCTGCATTTAGTCGCTTTGAATGGCTCGTCGCTGGCCGTTATCTAAGAGCGCGGCGTAAAGAAACCTTCATTTCAGTCATTGCCAGCCTCTCATTCCTTGGCATTTTGCTGGGTGTTGCAACGTTGATCGTTGTCATGGCGGTTATGAATGGCTTCAGAACAGAACTGCTGGACCGCATACTCGGCATTAACGGCCATCTCATCGTGCAACCGATGGACGGCAACGCGCTCAAAGAATTTGACGAGATTAAAAAGCGCATTGAAAAAGTTGGCAATGTTGTCCAAGCCATCCCTTTCATCGAAGGTCAGGTGTTAGCGAAAGGCGCTCAAGGCCGCACGCCAACAGGCGCGCTGGTTCGAGGTCTTCGCCAGCAAGAAATCTTGAAAATGGACGCACTAGCGCAAAATGTAACGCTGGGTGACTTTTCGAATTTCGATAAGGGCAACGGTGTCGCGGTTGGGGCAGGGCTTGCGATCAAGCTTGGGCTTTCTATCGGTGATAAACTAACATTGATTGCGCCTGAAGGAAATGTCACCGCCTTTGGTGTCACGCCTCGGGTCAAGTCCTATCCAATTAATGTGATCTTCCAAATTGGTATGTCGGAATACGATGCCGCTTTGGTCATCATGCCACTACCGGAAGCGCAGCTCTATTTTAACAAGGAGGATTTGGTTGACGCCATCGAGGTGATAACCACTGATCCTGATCTTGTTGATATTCTCCGACCAAGGGTTGAGGAAGCCGTTGATCAAACGGCCTTGGTGACAGATTGGCGAGCCCGAAACAAAACGTTCTTCTCAGCCCTCGAGGTGGAGCGAAACGTCATGTTCATGATCTTGACCATGATCATCCTCGTTGCTGCTTTAAACATCATTTCCGGTCTTACGATGCTGGTGAAAGATAAAGGCAGGGACATCGCTATCCTTCGTACAATGGGCGCAAGTCGTGGTTCGGTGATGCGTATCTTCTTCATCACGGGTGCTGCAATTGGCACAGTCGGGACCATTGCAGGGACAATCCTTGGTATCATTCTTGCGCTCAATATCGAGGATATTCGCCAATTCATCTCTCGATTGACCGGTGCTCAAATTTTCCCAACTGATATTTATCACCTATCGCAATTACCTGCGAAGCTTGAACCTTCTGAGGTCGTTTCCATTATATTGATGGCTTTGTTCTTGTCGTTCCTTGCAACAATCTATCCTGCATGGCGCGCTGCAAAACTCGACCCTGTGGAGGCTCTTCGTTATGAATAATGTAGACCTCTTTACAGAAGCACCTGTTGAAACTGTACCACCCTTATCAATGATCAATGTGGAACGCCGCTTTAAGCAGACCGAAGGGCATTTGACCGTTTTGGATGGCGCAAACCTTACCATCACCGACGGCGAAATGGTCGCACTTGTCGCACCTTCTGGCGCGGGTAAATCTACTTTGCTCCAAATTGCAGGCCTTCTAGAACAACCAGATTCAGGCGAGGTCATCATCAATGGGCGGCCCTGTGCTGCGATGAATGATGAAAATCGCACCATGCTTCGTCGTCTCGAGATTGGTTTCGTCTATCAATTCCACCATCTACTTCCAGAATTTGACGCAGCAGAGAACCTAATATTGCCGCAACTTATTCGCGGCATGGCACCAGACGCTGCTCGTGAACGCGCGATGCAAGTGATGGAATATCTCAAGATTGCTCATCGCCACGACCACAGACCCGCAGAACTATCAGGCGGTGAACAACAACGTGTTGCGATTGCTCGTGCTGTCATCAACGGTCCACGGGTGCTCTTGGCTGATGAGCCAACAGGCAATCTTGATCCAGGCACATCCGCCCATGTATTCGATGCTCTTATGGGGCTTGTACGGGGCAGTGGGCTTGGGGCGTTGATCGCCACGCATAACATGGAACTTGCGGCCAAAATGGATCGCCGTGTCACTTTGCGTGATGGCCAAATCGTCGACTTTTAAGATTTCATAAAGCATAAATAGTAGCGCTTATTACTACTCATTGACTTTAGAACAAAACAAGAACATATTATCTTCATAACAACGGTGGAGATAACCAATGCCTATACTTCGTGACCTTGCAGCCCTAGCTTCCCTATCATCATTCTTTTTAGCCGCAACCTATTGGGCGGACATTGTTTCTAGCCTATCTTAGATTAAGAACAAATAATGAACAAGGGTCTGTTTCCCACATTTTGCGGGGAACAATTATATTGGGTCTTAGGAACAGCGCTTTGACGTGGCAAACTGTTTGCTGATTTCAACTGATTGCAGACCATGACCCATGAGCAATACCTCTAACTTTATTCATTTAAGAAGCCATTCAGCCTATTCGCTTCTTGAAGGGGCGATAAAGCTGCCAAAGCTTTTGAGCTTGGTTGAGAAAAACAAGATGCCAGCGATTGGTTTGACCGATACTGGTAATCTGTTTGGGGCTTTGGAATTTTCTGAAAAAGCCAAGGGCATGGGCATTCAGCCGATCATCGGTTGTCAGCTCCTGCTATCATGGGAATCTGAGACAAAAGACCCGAACGCCCATCTAAACACCAATAAGCATGATGATTTTGCCACTATCGTTTTATTAGCGATGGATGACGATGGCTATGCAAACTTAGTCAAACTAGTTTCTCGCAGTTTCCTTGAGACGGGCTCCGACCAACGCGCTCATATTAGTTTTGAATTGTTGAGCGAATTGAGTAACGGATTGATTTGTTTATCAGGCGGGCTAGATGGTGCACTCGATCTCGCAATCCTAGACAACAAAGCCAATGTGGCCGAGCAAAAGGCGATTGGCCTGAAAGAACTGTTTGGCGACCGTTTCTATATCGAACTTCAACGTATGGCGTTAGAAGGTGAAGACAAGCGGGAGCCTAAACTGCTCGATATCGCCTATAAGCATGACATTCCGATTGTTGCCACCAACGAACCATTTTTCGAAAAACAAGATGATTATGATGCCCACGATGCGTTGATCTGCATATCGCAAGGTGCAGTCGTCTCGATGGATGATCGCAGGCGTCTGTCCAATTCGTGCTATTTCAAATCGAGCGATGAAATGGTCGCGCTCTTTAGTGACCTTCCAGAAGCCATCAACAACACCTATGAGATTGCCCAACGCTGCCATGTGCGTGCGCTCATGCGTGATCCAATCTTGCCATTGTTCGCAGCGGAAGGTCTTGAGGGTGATGAGGCTGTGGCCGCAGAAGCCAAAGTTTTGCGCGATCAGGCCATTGAGGGTCTGAAAGCTCGGCTTGATTTTCACGGTCTTGCACCTGATCGCACGGAGCAAGAATATTTTGATCGGATCAATTTTGAACTCGATGTGATCGAGAACATGAAATTCCCCGGCTACTTCCTCATCGTTGCCGACTTCATCAAATGGGCGAAATCGAAAAACATCCCCGTCGGCCCAGGCCGTGGTTCTGGTGCGGGGTCGGTGGTTGCATGGGCGCTCACCATTACGGATCTAGATCCGCTGCGCTTCTCGCTGCTTTTTGAACGTTTCCTCAATCCTGAACGTATCTCAATGCCCGATTTTGATATCGACTTTTGTCAAGATCGCCGTGATGAAGTTATCAAATACGTCCAAGAACGTTATGGCCGTGAGCAAGTGGCGCAAATCATCACCTTTGGTTCGCTGCAAGCGCGCGCCGTATTGCGCGATGTGGGGCGGGTTCTGCAAATGCCTTATGGGCAGGTTGATCGCCTTTGTAAGCTCGTACCAAGTAATCCAGCCAATCCTGTTACGCTTAAAGAAGCCGTAGACGGGGAGCCGAAACTACAAGAAGCCCGCAAAGAAGAAGAGGTTGTTGATCGTCTGATCACAACATCCTTGAAGCTTGAAGGCCTTTATCGTCACGCATCCACCCACGCAGCGGGTATCGTGATTGGTGATCGTTCGCTTGAAGAATTGGTCCCGCTTTACCGCGATCCGCGCTCAGATATGCCCGTTACCCAATTCAATATGAAATGGGTAGAGCAGGCGGGCCTCGTCAAGTTTGACTTCTTGGGCCTTAAAACGCTGACAGTTTTGCAAAAGGCCGTTGATCTTCTGGCTAAGCGCAACGTCGAAATTGATCTTGCGGCTCTGCCACTTGATGACGCGAAAACTTACGAAATGCTCTCTCGCGGTGAATCCGTTGGCGTGTTCCAGTTGGAAAGCCAAGGGATGCGGAAAGCACTTTTAGGCATGAAGCCCGATGTGTTTGAAGACATCATCGCCCTGGTTGCGCTTTATCGACCGGGTCCGATGGACAATATTCCAGTTTATAACGCCAGAAAACACGGCGAAGAAGAACCTGACTTCATCCACCCGCGCATCGAGAAGTACCTCAAAGAAACCCAAGGCGTCATCATCTACCAAGAACAAGTGATGCAGATCGCGCAGGAACTTGCTGGTTACTCCCTCGGCGAAGCAGACGTTTTGCGCCGCGCTATGGGTAAGAAGATCAAAGCGGTAATGGAAGAACAGCGCATTCCATTCGTGGAGCGGTCTGTGGAGCGTGGCTTGGCTAAATCCAAAGCCAACGAGATTTTCGATCTCCTCGCAAAATTCGCGAGTTACGGCTTCAACAAATCACACGCAGCAGCCTATGCTCTGGTTGCCTATCAAACTGCGTATTTGAAAGCCAACTATCCCGTTGAATTCTTGGCCGCGACCATGACTTTGGATATGGGCAATACGGACAAACTCAACGACTTTAAGAGAGAGGCCGAACGCCTTGGTTTTAATGTGGAAATTCCAAACATCAATAAGAGCCAAGTAGAGTTCGATGTTGATGGCGAAACCATTTATTATGCCCTTACAGCCGTGAAGGGTGTTGGCCACCAAGCGGTCGCGGACGTTATTGCCGTTCGTCCTGAAGAGGGCTTCAAAGACCTCGCTGATTTCGCGCACCGATTAGACCCGAAATCAGTCAACAAACGATTGCTCGAAAACCTCGTATGTGCAGGCGCTTTTGATTGTCTGGTTGATAATCGTGCGCAAGTATTGGATTCGCTCGAGCAAATCGTCGCACTCGCCACCCGCGAACATCAGGCCAAACAGAGCGGTCAAAATGACATGTTCTCCGCCGTCAGCGGCCCTGAACCTGTGCGCTTGAAACCGTTGCCAGACTTTGAACCGTCTGAGCGGCTATCACGCGAACAATCATCCATCGGCTTTTATCTCAGCGCCCATCCACTTGATGAGCATTTGGAACTTCTGCAGAAACTCGGTGTCAAACCATGGAATGTGTTTGAAGAAAACGTCAAACGCGGCTCACCCGTCGGCAAAATTGCGGGCACCATTATCAGCAAGCAAGAACGCACGACCCGCACCGGCAACAAAATGGCGATTCTACAGATTTCTGACCCGTCGGGACAATTCGAAGCCGTCTGTTTTTCCGAAACATTGGAAAGACACCGCGATAATCTTGAGGCGGGGTCGTCCGTCGTGATAATTGTTGCAGCCGAAGACCGACCAGAAGGTGTCAATGTTCGCATCAACAGTGTTGAGCCATTGGATAAGGCCGCATCCGGTTTCCAAGGCGCGCTCAACATCTTCGTGCGAGACGATAAACCACTTGCATATATCGCCAATCAATTGTCGCCGGAACAGGGCGGACGCGGCGGTGAGGTGAGCTTGATTATCCTTGATGATAAGAGTGGGCGTGAGGTCGAAGTAAAGTTGCGGAATCGCTACGTATTGACGCCGAAAATTGCTAAAGCGATCAAACAAATGCCTGGCATTGTGGACGCGCGCTTACAATAATCCGCACTGCCTGCGGATTTATCGTCGTTTTTGCTTGCATTAGGTGCGATTCCCCTGTAACCACCGCGCCATCACACACACGAGCCAGGTGCCGTATTCGTTACGGTTCCATTCGGTGAGAACATAGGGCTCGTGGAGGACAAACCGAATAAAAGGAGTAGGCCACCATGGCACTGCCAGATTTTTCTATGCGTCAATTGCTCGAAGCAGGCGTTCACTTTGGTCACCAAACACACCGTTGGAACCCCCGCGTTGAGAAGTTTCTCTTCGGCTCACGCAATAACATTCACATCATTGACCTGTCACAGACAGTTCCTTTGCTGCACCAAGCGCTTAAAGTTGTAAGCGACACAGTTGCAGGTGGTGGTCGTGTTCTCTTCGTTGGCACAAAGCGCCAAGCTGCAGAATCAATCGCAACATCAGCTAAAAGCTGCGCACAGTACTATGTGAACGCACGCTGGCTCGGTGGTACGTTGACAAACTGGTCAACAATCTCAAATTCGATCAAACGCCTACGTGAACTTGAAGCAATGCTTGAAGGTCCAGAAGCAGCGTCTTTCACAAAGAAAGAGCGTTTGACCCGTACTCGTGAACTTGAAAAGCTAGAGCGTTCGCTCGGTGGTATCAAAGACATGGGCGGTATTCCGAACCTTATTTTCGTGATCGATACAAACAAAGAATCAATCGCGATTAAAGAAGCAAAACGCCTTGGCATCCCAGTGGTTGCTATTCTCGATTCTAACTGTTCACCAGAAGGTATCGATTACCCAATCCCAGGCAACGACGATGCTGGCCGTGCGATTTCGCTTTATTGCGATCTCATTGCTCGCGCTTCACTCGACGGTATTGCTCGCGGTGCTGGTTCTGCTGGTATCGATATGGGCTCAGCTGTTGAAGTTGCTGAACCTGCACTTGTAGAAGAAGCGCCAGTTGCTGTTGAAGCAGCGCCTGCACCTGTTGCAGCTGCACCAGCAGCTGAAGCATCAAGCGACGCGGCTCCTGCTGCTTTGTTTGCAGCACCTGAAGGTGAGCCAGACGATCTGAAACAGATTTCTGGTGTTGGTCCAGTTCTTGAGAAAAAACTTCACGATCTCGGTATTACGAAGTTTGCACAAGTTGCAGCATTTACGGCTGACGACATTGCTAAGGTAGACGATGCATTGTCATTCAAAGGTCGTATCGAGCGTGACAACTGGCTTGAGCAAGCAGCAACACTTGCTGCTGGCTAATCAATAATTGCCTCTCTCTGCGAACTGTCGCAGGTGAGGGGCATATATTTTCTTTAATAGTGTCGCCTGCTTGAGAAAATGCGGGCGCTGAACCTGAAACGAGGATCAAATGGCTATTTCAGCATCCATGGTTAAAGAGCTACGCGAAAAAACTGGCGTTGGCATGATGGATTGTAAAAAAGCGCTATCTGAAACAGATGGCAATATCGAAGCAGCAGTAGACTGGCTTCGGGCAAAAGGCTTGTCAAAAGCTGCTAAAAAGGCTGACCGCGTTGCGGCTGAAGGTCTTGTTGGTGTTGCCTCAGCTGGTACAAAAGCAGCTGTTGTTGAAGTAAACTCAGAAACAGATTTCGTTGCACGTAACGATGCGTTCCAAGCAATTGTGAGCAATGTTTCTAAAGTGGCGCTTGAAGGCGACGGCAGCGTTGAGGCACTTGGTGCAGCTAGCTACCCAGATACAGGCCGCACAGTGAACGAAGAGTTGACTGAAGCAATCGCAAAAATTGGCGAGAACATGAACCTTCGTCGTTCAAGCGTATTGAGCGTTGATAACGGTGTTGTTGCAACATACATCCACAATGCAATCGCAGACGGCATCGGCAAAATCGGTGTGTTGGTTGCTTTGGAATCAACTGGTGACAAAGACAAACTCAACGAGTTTGGCCGCCAAGTTGCTATGCACATTGCAGCGGTAAACCCACTCGCACTTTCTTCTGATGAATTGGATCAGGAAGTTGTTGAGCGCGAACGTGCTGTTTATATGGATCAAGCGAAAGATTCTGGTAAGCCAGAAAACATCGTTGAGAAAATGGTCGAAGGCCGTATCCAGAAATATTACAAAGAAGTCGTTCTTCTTTCGCAAGTTTTCGTAATCGACGGTGAGAACACTGTTGAACAAGCTGCGAAAAATGCAGAAAGCTCTGTCGGCGCACCAATCAAGATCAAAGCGTTTGAGCGTTTCGTTCTCGGTGACGGCATTGAAAAGCAAGAAGATGATTTCGCAGCTGAAGTTGCTGCAATGTCAGGCAACTAATCTGCTTTTCACCTCTTTTGAATACTGAGGTGACAACAATTTTGAACGCTCCGGTTTAAAAGCCGGAGCTTTCTTTGTTTAGGGCTTAATAAACAGGAAATCCGTTTGCTTTAAACCAACGCCTATGTTCACATATCGCGTTCCATCGTGTATGCGATTTGGAGATTCAGTTTAAGGCAGTTTTACTACTATGAATGACGATGTTCCTTACAAACGTATTTTGCTGAAAGTATCAGGCGAAGCGTTGATGGGTGACCAACAGTTTGGCATTGACCGCAAGGTCGTAGACCGCATCGCTGAAGAAGTGGCCGCTGTGGCGACAATGGGCATCGACATTGCCATCGTTGTGGGTGGCGGAAACCTGTTTCGTGGCGCAGATGTGCAAATCGCTGATGAGAACCGTGTCGCAGGGCACCACATGGGCATGCTCGCAACTGTTATGAATTGCATCGCTATGCATGATGGGTTGCTTGAAGCAGGTTTGGATGCCCGCGTTATGTCCGCAATTGCCATGCCAGAGATTTGCGATACATTTACACAACGCGACGCTAAAAAAGCACTGTATAACGGTGAAATCGTTTTATTTGCTGCAGGAACCGGCGCTCCTTATTTCACTACCGATACAGGTGCTGCGTTAAGAGCGCTTGAAATGGACTGTGATGCGCTGTTTAAGGGCACAAATGTTGACGGCATCTATTCAGCCGATCCTAAAAAAGATCCTGATGCAGAACGTTACGATGAAATCAGCCATGCTGATGTCATCAAACAAGGACTTGAGGTAATGGATGTGTCTGCGGTCGCATTGACCAACGAAGCAGATATTCCAATTGTGGTCTTTTCAATTCAAACACCGGGTGCACTCTTTGAAGTTGCCAGTGGTGGAGGGCGGCGCACGATCGTAAGTTGATCAACGCGCTCTAAACACAACCGCAAATTGCGGTTAAACTAATTATGAGTCGGCAAGTGAGCCGAAGTGGAGGTTTTATAATATGTCAGATGGTGTAATTGATTTTGATGATATTTCACGCAGAATGACGGGTGCCGTCACCGCATTGAAATCTGATCTCAATGGGCTTCGCACAGGACGTGCATCTGCAAGCCTGCTTGATACAGTAATGGTTGATGCTTACGGCTCCAGTATGCCGATCAATCAGGTTGCTTCAGTTTCCGTTCCTGAGCCTCGTATGTTGACAGTTCAAGTGTGGGACAAAGGCATGGTTGCCGCGACTGACAAAGCCATTCGCGAATCTAATCTTGGTCTAAACCCAGTGATGGACGGCCAAAATCTTCGTATTCCAATGCCTGAACTCAACGAAGAGCGCCGTAAAGAGCTTGTCAAAATTGCTGGCGGCTATGCTGAGCAAGCCCGTGTTGCTGCTCGCCATGTTCGCCGTGATGGTATGGACGAAGCCAAAAAAGCTGAAAAAGACGGCGACCTTGGTAAAGACGAAGCGCACAAAGTATCCGATCGCATTCAAAAGATGACAGATGATACAATCACTGAAATCGATGCGACGATTGCCGAAAAAGAAAAAGAGATCATGCAAGTATAGAACTTGCAGATCGTTTACTGAAACGCTGAGCTTAGAATTAATCTATGTCTGACGCCTCCCTCATACCCATTGCTCAAGAAGACGCGGCTTCGCTCCAGATGCCACGTCATATTGCGATTATTATGGATGGCAATGGTCGTTGGGCGAAGGAACGTGGTTTACCTCGTGTTGAAGGCCATCGACGTGGCGTCGACACCGGCCGCAACATTACACGCATCGCGGGTGAGGGTGGTCTTGATTACCTAACGCTTTATAGCTTCAGTTCAGAAAACTGGTCGCGCCCTGAAAGCGAGATCAATGAGCTGTTCGGCTTGTTGCGTATGTTTATCCGCCGCCACCTTGCAGAGTTGCATAAGAACAACGTTTGCATCCGCATCATTGGTGATGAAGATGGTGTGCCTGCTGATATTCTCAAAATGATGGATGAAGCCCATCAACTTACCAAAGCAAATACTGGCTTAACCCTCGTGATTGCGTTCAACTATGGTGCGCGTGGCGAGATTGCGAGCGCGATGAAGAAGATTGCGAAGTCTGTCGCTGATGGTGAGTTATCTATTGATGACATTACAGCCGATACGGTTAGCCAAAACCTACATACAAGCGACATCCCAGATCCAGATTTGATCATTCGCACCAGCGGTGAGCAACGGCTTAGCAATTTCTTGTTGTGGCAAGCTGCTTATTCCGAATTTGTATTCACGGATTGCAAATGGCCTGACTTCGACGAAGAAGCTTTTTATGCCGCTATAGCCGAATATAGCTCTCGCGACCGACGCTTTGGTGCTGTCTCTTCAACCGACTTAAGTAGCTAGGCGGTTATCTTGGTTACCCCTAATACCACCAGCGAGCTTACCAAACGCATCCTTTCAGCCGTGATCCTTGCTCCTATCGTGATTTTCATGGCGTGGCTTGGTGGTATCTCCTTCGGTTTAATGATGGCTGTGATTGCCGTTCTCATGTACTGGGAATGGACCGTGATGACACAGCGGAGCATTTTACTACCGCGTGATATCTTCGGCGTATTATGCGTTTTGGTTTTGGTGATCGCTGGATATGTGGGCGGAACCACAACGCCCATTCTTTTCTCATTCATAGCGATCGTGATCGGCTTTATTGTCATCGCATTCGCCAAAAACAAACTTGGCTGGACAATCGCAGGCGTCGGTGTCGGCTCCAGCCTTGCCACTTGTTTGATCTATCTAAGAGGCATTGAGCCGAGTGGGATAGGCTTACTGTTATTCTTATGCTTCTCAGTTTGGGCAGCCGATATTTTCGCCTATATCGTTGGGCGGACCGTTGGCGGACCCAAACTAATGCCACGCGTTTCCCCAAAAAAGACGTGGTCTGGTTTTTTAGGTGGTGCGGCTGGTGCTGTGATCATTGGTGCTTTGGTCGCATCTTATTTGTTCGAAGCCAGCACAGTCCTTTTCGCAGGCCTTGCCTTTATAACAGCCCTTGCAGCTCAAGTTGGTGACCTGCTTGAATCGCACATCAAGCGCCGTTTTAATGTGAAAGACTCCAGCAATTTAATTCCAGGACATGGCGGAATTTTAGATCGTGTCGATGGTCTGGTGTTATCAGCCTATGTTTTTGTCGCCTGTTATGTGTTAGGCGTCGCCCAGTTTTAAGATAAGATGGAATCGGCCTGATAATGACTTTCACCAATGCTGCGCCAACAAGCGAAACTCAGTCCAATTCAGAAAACGTCAGAACAATCTCCGTCTTAGGAGCAACCGGATCTATTGGCGATAGCACGCTTGCAATCGTTGCCCATCAGCCAGACCGCTACAAGGTTATCGCTGTAACAGGTGGTTCGAACGCTGAGAAACTCGCGAAAATTGCGCGCGATACGAGCGCAAGCATTGTTGCCATTGCTGATGAGAGCAAAGTTTCATTTCTAAAAGAGGCACTCGCCGACTTGCCTTGTGAGGTACTTGGCGGAGACGAAGGTGTTTTAGAAGCTGCCCGCGCGCCCTGTGAAATGACCATCTCGTCCATCGTGGGTTTTGCGGGTCTTGGACCAACATTGGCAGCTCTGGATGCCTGTCGCTACCTCTCACTTGCCAACAAAGAAAGCCTGGTTTGTGCGGGCTCTTTGGTCATGGGCGAGGCGGCTAAAAAGGGCGTCACTGTTCTACCGCTGGATTCAGAGCATAATGCTATCCACCAAGCCTTACTTGGCGACCGAATTGCAGATGTTGAAATGGTGACACTAACCGCATCCGGTGGCCCATTTCGCACATGGTCTAGGGACGACATTGCTAAAGCAGGCCCAGCCAACGCACTAAAACATCCAAACTGGTCGATGGGTGCGAAGATTACGATCGATTCAGCGACCTTGATGAACAAGGGCCTTGAAGTCATCGAAGCCCATCACCTGTTTCCAATTCGCCACGACCAGCTTGATGTGGTGGTTCATCCTCAATCAATCATTCATGGCATGGTCTCATTCGTTGATGGTGCAGTGCTCGCAGAACTGGGTTGCCCAGACATGCGCACGCCAATTGCTCATTGCATGGCGCACCCAAACCGGATCGAAACTGAGGTTGAGCGCTTGAGCCTAACCAAAATCAGCCAGCTGACCTTTGAAGAACCAGACCTAGAACGTTTTCCCATGTTAAGAATCGCGAAACAGGCACTTAGCGAAGGTGATGTTGCGACCAATTTGATCAATGGTGCAAATGAAGTTGTTGTCCAACACTTTTTGAACGAGAATCTATCGTTTTATGGCATGAGTGATGTTGTGGAAAAGGTGCTCGCTTCCGGTCTCAATCAATTCAATCCCAAAGATGGGATAACCTCTTATGATCAGGCGGTTACAATTGATGGTTTTGCAAGATCGCAAGCAGCCGAATTTATAACTTCATTAACCTAAAAATAGCGTAAGCAGAGTGCAGTCTCACATGCATTCAGAATATTCACCTATTTTATATGGTTTCAAACGACTATGATGTGAGGTGGGGGAGATTCCCTTTTTAAGATAAACGGAGCCATTTATGGAAATGATACAATACGGCCTTTCGAGCTTTTTTGGTTGGGTCTTACCTTTCCTTTTTGTATTGACCATTGTGGTTTTTTTCCATGAACTTGGTCACTTCCTTGTTGCCCGCTGGAATGGTGTTGGTGTTTCTAAGTTTGCCGTAGGCTTCGGCCCTGACATTTGGGGCTTCACTGATAAGCACGGAACTAGGTGGGCGCTATCGGCTATTCCCCTTGGTGGCTACGTTAAATTTATCGATGATGCTGATCCGTCTGGCGCTAGCCCCAATAAAACGGCCGAGCTTGAAGCTGCTGGTGTTGATCCATCAAAACTGTTTGCAAAAAAGAAACTTTGGCAAAGAGCTTCTGTGGTGGCCGCAGGTCCGATCGCTAATTTCATCCTAGCAATCGCAATTTTCGCCGGTATTTTTCTCGTTAATGGTCGAGATATTTTGACAGCGAAGGTTGACGAAATTCAAGCAGATAGCGCTGCAAGTAAAGCTGGCTTCAAAGTAGGTGACACTATTATTGAAATTGATGGCGTTAAGATTGCGAGTTTTACTGACTTGCAACGCATCGTCTCTGTTAGCGCTGAAATTCCGCTCTCGATTAAGGTGTTGCGCGATGGTGATGAAATTGACCTCAATGCTACGCCTGCTTTGAGAGAGATTGATGATCGCCTTGGTGGGACGCAACGCATTGGTTTGCTCGGCATACAAAGAAGCTCTAGCAAAGATGCAATCATTCATAAATCATTTGGTCCAATTGGCGCTGTCTCTGAAGGTGTTGCCGAGACCGGTTATGTGATTAAACGCACAGTGACCTTCTTTATCGGGTTATTCACAGGGCGCGAATCGGTCGATCAACTTGGTGGACCAATTCGGATTGCAGAGGTATCCAAACACGTTGCGGCAATAAGCTTTACCGCGCTCATTTCTCTTACTGCTGTATTATCCGTGAGTATTGGGTTTATGAACCTACTTCCAATTCCAGTTTTAGATGGCGGCCATTTAGTTTTTTATGCAATCGAAGCCGTGAAAGGCAGTCCTCTATCGGAAAAAGCGCAGGAATATAGCTTCAAGTTTGGACTAGCAGTCGTGTTATCAATGATGGTTTTCGTAACGACAATCGACATTAGTCGCTTCTTTTAAGGCAAACTGCCTTATTCTTCTTTGTTGTGGATCGTTCACGTGATATTTCTGCAACGTAATGTATTGTAAGCAAAATATTAAGATCGGCGCACACTTTAGCTTGCGTATTAGAGCGTTTTTTGCCAAAACAGGAGTAGGTTCGGGAATCTGTTTTCTCGACCCTGCAGACTTTTGAAAATCCAAGGGCCGGAAGTTTTATGAAACTTATTCAAAATCGCGCAATCGCTAGCGTGTTCGCAATTATGACAATCTTCGCATTTGTTGCGGGCGCTGCCATTGTTGACGCTAGTACTTCACAGGCCCAAGCACAGGTAATCTCTGGTGTTGATGTTGTTGGTAACCAACGCATTAGCCGCGACACCATTTTGACCTATGTCACAATTGAGCCAGGCCAGAACGCGACCTCCATCAAAAAAGATGAAACAATCCAAGCATTGTTTGCTACTGGGCTTTTCAGAGATGTATCTATTGGCTCTAGCGGTTCGCGCCTACTTGTTACAGTTGTGGAAAACCCAATTGTAAACGGTGTCTCTTTTGTTGGTAATGACAAAATTAAAGACGACGATCTGAGAGCCGCTGCGCTGACTAAAGCGCGCGCTACGTTCAGCCAAGATCAGGTTGATGCAGACGTTGAAGGTTTGAAGCAGGCATACAAAGCGATCGGTCGTTTCAATGCGACAGTGAAGGCGACAGTAAGTCCTGTTGATGGCAATCGTGTCAATGTTACTTACCGTATCGACGAATCAGACAAAACGGGTATCGCGAAAATTCGTTTCGTCGGTAACAAAGTTTTCGGTGATGGCCGTCTTAAAAACGCAATCTCCACACGCCAGTCAGGCCTGCTTAGCTTCCTTAAATCAGACGACATTTACGATGAAGCTCGCCTAGCAGCCGATGAGGAGCGTCTACGTCGCTTCTATTTCAACCATGGTTACGCGGATTTCGAAGTTATTTCGTCAGTAGTCGACCTTGATGAAAACAAAAACAAATTCTTTATCACTGTCACAGTGAGTGAAGGTGAGCGCTATCGGTTTGGTAAAATAGAAATTGACTCAATCCTTCTCGATGTTAACCCTGAGCAGCTCCGTCCTCTTTTGGAAACAAAAGAAGGTAAGGTTTACGATGCACGTCAAGTTGAACGTTCAATCGAAAAACTCTCACTCGCTGCAGCAGAAAAAGGCTTTGCCTTTGCTCAAGTTCGCCCAAGAGGTGAGCAAGCTGAAGATAATCGCATCAACATTACCTATGCAATCGATCAAGGTGCGAGAGTTTTCGTTGAGCGCATCAACATCCTAGGCAATACACGAACACGGGAATATGTGATCCGCCGTGAACTTGACCTTGCTGAAGGTGACGCATTCAATCAAGCTTTGCTCGATCAGGCACAACGTAGAATTAGAAACTTGGGCATCTTTAAAGATGTGCGCGTCACGAGAGGCCAAGGCACTGCGTCTGACCGTATCGTGGTGAATATCCAAGTAGAAGAACAACCTACTGGTGACATTTCATTCGGCCTTGGTGCTGACTTGTCAGGTGGTTTCTTGACCAACCTCTCTATCGCTGAGCGTAACTTCCTTGGTCGTGGACAATTCCTACGTGCAGCGGTTGGGCTTGGTACAGGCAATCAAACTTATGATTTGAGCTTTACAGAGCCTTATTTCCTCGGTCGCCGTGCATCTGCTGGTTTCGATCTGTTCCGACGCGATAGTACAGACCAAGACGGTCGTAGTTTCGATGTGAGTAATACAGGTGGTAGCCTACGTTTTGGATTGCCGTTAACGAACAACTTGTCGGCCGGCATACGTTATACATTCGATCGGGAAACCATTTCAGATGTAGACGTGGAATCAGCACCGCTGTCTATTCAGGCGCTTGTTGGTGCTGACGGTGACTCGACGACAAACACATCATCGGTCTCATATAGCATCACTTATAACTCTTTAGATAACACGCAAGATCCAACAAACGGCTTGTTAGCTGTATTCGAACAAGAGTTTGCGGGCCTTGGTGGAGATGTTAATTTCATCAAAACTGATGCGAGAGTTGCATTCTATAAAGAGTTGAATGCGAACCATGAGGTAATCGGTTTGGTGCGTGGTCGGGCAGGTAACATTACTGGCCTTGGCGAAGATGTGCGCCTTCTTGATAATTTCTTTGCTGGTGGCGATTTGGTTCGCGGTTTCGAAAACCGAGGTATCGGTGGACGTGACACCGAAGGTAATGACGCGATTGGTGGTACAAACTTCTTTGGCGTATCAGCTGAGTTGCAATTCCCAGTTCCACTTTTACCACGCTCTTTGGGTCTTAAAGCTGCATTGTTCGCTGATGCGGGTTCTGTTTTCGGATTTGACGAGCAAGAAGGTATTACACCAGTTGAAGGCTCAACAGATTTCAACATTCGTTCATCAGTGGGTGTTGGCTTCCTATGGGATTCACCACTCGGCCCGTTGCGCGGTGACTTTGCTCACGTGCTATCGAGTGAAAGCTTCGATGAAGAGCAATTCTTCAGAATTGGTGGCGGTACACGCTTCTAGTGTCACCCAATGAAATGCACTGAAAACATCAAGTGATCGATTTGAAAGACACTGACCAAAAATTCTTCGATGATCCACAACCGCTCTCAGTGAGAGCGGTTGCTGCTTCTTTAAAGGCCGATTTCATCGAGAATGGCAGCACAACTGACGAAATTATAGGTGTAGCACCGCTTTCTGATGCGGGCGCGGGGCACTTAACCTTCATAGATAATCCCAAATATTTGGACGAGCTAGCAACGACAAGCAGTACAGCTTGTATTTGCGCTGCTAAATATAAAGACCGCGTG